>CAZLVD010000009.1:0-1577 GCA_964563095.1 uncultured Rickettsiales bacterium | reverse complement strand
GGAGCAACTGTTGTTGGAGCAGCTGTTGTAGTATTTGGAGCAACTGTTGTTGGAGCAGCTGTAGTAGGTTCAACATATGTCACATTCTCTAATTGATCTAACAAAAATCTACCTGTAAATACATCATCATCTATCTGAGTTAACGTACCAGTCGTATTGACTGTAGTATTATATATAAAAGTATTATTGATTAACATACCATGTATAATTTTTGCAGGCTCTACTACATAACATTGTGCTAATGCTTGAGCGCATAACAACATACCTAATGCTTGAGTAGTACAATAACCAGTACCTTGAGCTACAATATTTTGCATTTGAGTTGAGTTACATGCATTAGACATTAATGATACAGATGCACCAAAACATTTCATATATTCAGGATCAAGCAATAAACACATACCTTCATCATTTGATGCAATAACATTTGATGAATCCGGAGATAATTTACCTAATCCACCCAATACTCCTAGTACAGTTCCAGCAACGAATATAACACAAATACCTGCACAGATATATAGTTTATATTGATGATACATTCCTCTTTTTATACTAGATGCAAAATAATTCAATAGGCTCGTATTGCTATCGGCTGGCGCAGTATCTGCATCAAGTTGATATAGGCGAATATCATCTATTTTAATTGTATTTGAAGGAAAGATAGTACTATCATATCTACTATCTATCTGCGGATATTGCTGACTGATCTGTGTAGATGGCGGACTGATCTGTTGAATTGGTTGTGGAGCTGCAGCAATGGTCTCTCCCACTGCGTATGAGTTATTTATAGCAAGTGTGAATAATACAAAATACTTGGACATACGCAAGTATGTGATATATAGATTAATTTAAGGTTAACAAAATTTAGATAATTTTAAAGTTTTGCAACATAATCGCTTTGATGTAAACATATCTGCATTCATCCTAGACATAAATTATATCATGCTATTAGTTTAGATATAAAAAAACCATATAAGAATTGTTATATATTATAATATTGCTTATGATTCAACATTATCATGAAATCATACACAAGCTACTGTTCTAGTGTCAAACAATACACTTTGCAGTAGTTTAAGAGTAGTATATAGAAATCATTATAAATATAAAACATTATAGAGCCTGTTTGTTTACGTAATATATAAATCTTCAATCATAATCAATACTATTTGCAATCATGTAAAATCATACACAGTAATTGCAGTAGATTCAGATGGAGCACTATAAATGCCGCAATATTTTTCATTCAACAGTTTATGTCGGTAATGCATAATAATATTTAGTATCAAAATAATACACAGGTACTCCCTTGACATCTTTATATTCATCATTACCATTGGTAAATACAAACCCTACAGTATATGACACTCCATCCTGTTGATAAATATTCGTTGCTCTGACTGGATTGAAATTATTATCTAAATAAATACCATTTACGTAATAAACATATATAGTATAATCTCCATTTCGCAATACATACAATGTATCATTATTCACATCTACAAAATGATTGCCTGATACCAAACATATTATATTAGATATTGTTTGAAAAGGATATAAAAAATTACCAGAAAATG
>CAZLVD010000008.1:236-4134 GCA_964563095.1 uncultured Rickettsiales bacterium | reverse complement strand
ATTTCTTTGCCCCAGAGAGCATCGTGAGTTAATAGAGTTAAGAGAGAGCAGCGTGAGTTACTGACTGATGACGAGAGTAGTCAACAGACATATCAAGTGCAGTCAGTATCATGAGTTAATATGTTAAAGCATAACGCAATCAATGTACATACCACTCAGCCACACCATTCACACCACCCACATCAAGCGCAATCAATCACACCACGCACATTCTCAGCCATACCACCCACATCAAGCGCTGGTTTACGCAAATTCCGCTCCTGTAATAATTTCTATCAATTCTCCAGTAATAATACTTTGTCGCATTTGATTTACATCATTACGCAATTGCTGAGTCATCTCATCTGCATTATTTATGGCTTGATCCATGGTCAAAAAGCGTATCTTCTCCTCGCGTACTAAACTAGTCAGTAATTTCGCATTGAGTAATGCATAACATTGAAGCATAAACATATTATACCAGTCATTATACTGATCTTTGTTTTGCAGCACTGATTTTGTACAATCATGATACTTATAACATCTCGAATTCAATACTTGTACATAAGGCTCTGTAGATTCATTCGACCATGAGATGATGTTGATTTTATTGATTTTATGATTGAGCTGATAAATACTCTCTGTTAATGTCAATAAAGATGCCAACATATCCTTTTCTATTTGCACATGCTGATATAATTTGACATTTTTCAGCATATCTGGCTTTTTATTCCCAATCAAAATCCAATAATGACCTAATGCTTCATCAACTTCAGATACTACATTCGCATCACATTCATCAATACTTTCTTCTTGATACATATCTACTATATCATCATATGTATCTGCTACCATATCATTTATATCATCTGTATCTATATCATGCATCTCTATATCACTACTCAAATCATGCATATGCTCTTGTATCTTTTTATTCAGATCAATCATAAAGTTACCGCATAAACCAGACTGAGCGGATATGATGATATTTAGATTATATAAGGCATTAGGGGTCAGGATATCTAGTACATGATCAATCTCTACACTGTGACTTAATCCATTTGCACACTGAGACTGAGCTGAATATTTCTTAGAATTAATAGCAGCTATCATTTTTCTACTTTCTAATATCCGTCGTATATTTTGAGTAAAAAATAACTTATGCTTTAGCTCATTTAGTGTCAACATATTGGAGTATATCATGTCTATGAAAATATATAAAGGACATGCATGACAGCTCAGAAGAGCATGTATAACCATACAGAAGAACCTAATCAGTTTTCGCCTATATATACTGAAATAACTAATAGATTGTAGCTTATATTTATTGAGTTTACTGATGATTTGATTATTTGATCGTGCAAAAATATATGATCATGTATTTATCAAATATAGAATTATGTAGTACAGATATTATGACTGTATTATATTCGCACTATAAATAATTAAATCGTCAGATACTAATACTCCGACCATTATCTACGAGATCTAAATTCGCGATAAGCACCATTTGAACTTGCATGTCCAGTTTTAGATCTATTACCAATTATGACTGTATTATATTTGCACTATAAATAATTACATCGTCAGATACTAATACTCCGACCATTATCTACGAGATCTAAATTCGCGATAAGCACCATTTGAACTTGCATGTCCAGTTTTAGATCTATTACCATATTTCTCACTATATTTAGGAGCTACACGTTCAGCAAGAATCTTTTTCTGCGCAAACTTAACGATTTTATCTGCCGTAACATTAGATACATTAAATTCATTTAACATTTCCATTAATGATGCTTCTGTGAATTTAGCTATATCAGTCATATTACGCACACCCTTCTTATATAATACTTCTACGTAAAGCATTTTAATAGCTGGTATATGCTTGATATTCATATCTAATCCTTCAGCTTTATCATAGAAATCATTTGCACGACTTAAATATGATTCAATACGCTCACGTAAAGCTTCTACTAATTCTTCATCGAAACCAGGAAGTGCTGATAATTCATCATTAGTAGCAGAATTTAGATCTTTAATACTTTCAAAACCATGTGATACCAGTAATGTAGCCATGTCAGAGTCAATATCCAGAGCTACTTCAAAGAATTTACTTAATTCATTATTACGCGCTTTCTCTTCTTCTGCTGTATATACGCTAATTTTCATCTTTGTTAATGCAGACGCTAAGAGAATATTACTACCCTTAAAACCAATTGTCTTATTCTTCTGTTCTTTATCAACAATTACCACTAGGTTATTATCAATACTGACAGCCCGCATGATGTCAGCAGGTTTCAATGCATTTACAGCAAAAGTCTCTATATTATCTGACCAATAAATAACATCTATACATTCACCTTGTAATTCACTAATAACATTTCCAATACGTGAACCTTTTGCACCAATACACGCACCTAATGGATCTATACCTCTCTCTGTAGCCACTACAGCAACCTTGGCACGAACCCCAGGAATACGTACAGCACCCTTAATTACAACAGTACCATCTTGTATTTCTGGAACTTCTGTTTCTAATAATTTACATAAGAACTGTTCATGTGTTCTGGATAATACAATCTGATATTGTTCAATTTTAGTATCATGTATTTCTTTTACATCTAATATGTATGCTTTTATTGGCTGTCCAGGCTTATGTTTGGAACCTTCATTTGGCAGCATCTGCTTTGTAGATAAATACCCAATACATTTACCTATAGTCACAATCAAATCACCATTAGGCTGCACTCTTTTTACCACTCCGCTGATTAACTGTCCAACTTTATCCTTATATTCAGTATATTCACGAGCTCTTCTTAATGTCTCTAGACCTCTGTATAACTCATTAGCAGCTAATTTCTTACTTGTTCTAGAAAAATCAGTAAATGCTAATTTCTTTTGAATCTTATCTCCTACTGTAACTTCTTTCTTCTCAAGCATCGCGTCAGATACTGAGATTTCATATACATTTACAGGATTTTCTACAACTGTATATGAGTAATACAATTCTACCTCGCCAGTTTTACGATCTATTATAACAGATAGGTTTGGACTATCACCATAACGTTCCATGGCTATTTTCAATAAAGCATGCTCTAATGCTAAAAAGACGTCCTCTTCTTCTACACCTTTTTCTCTTGTTATCGCATCAATTAACTCTAGCAATTCTGTATTCATTTTTTACCCCATATTACAGCTTTTTAATCTATAACTACTATAAGATTACACTATAAAGTTGAAAAACCCAAATGAGTGCATTGTACATATAGTGCTTTGCATTTTTGCATAATAATACTCTGTTATTGATTTTTCTATACATATTACAATATCATACTCATTTATTAATAACATATCATCGTAATAGCTATAGGTTGTAACGATTTTACTCATTATTTATTACAATACGTATACTGCATCTATTAATGATTGCATGCTTTTGTTTTCTTATATATCTCAAATAAGCAATAAAATATAAGTAGTTTTATATTTTCAGCAAACATAACAGTGATATCGAGCTAATTGTATATTTTTCTTATACTTCTTGTAACATCAATAGATTCTATCTCTACTTTTATATATTTATTCTCAATGCTTTTAGATGCAACTAAGCTGTCTGTGCTCAATAGATCATATAGTATTTTTAATGCTCATCTATGGTATAATCTCATGCATAATCCGTATTGCAAGCATATTAAAGTATATTGTTATAGATAGGTAAACTAAATTTATTAAGCATTCTCTGATTTTGGCTTACTGCTAAAATCTGCTCTAGATGTACCGTATCTAAATTGGAATCTAGGTTTGGAATCGTCAGGTCTACGTCTAGGAGCTCCCATACGTCTATCTCCTCCAAAAGGACTACGTGTAGCTTCTCCTCTTGTGTAATCAGAACGTTCTCTACGTTCGAAGCCACCTT
>CAZLVD010000008.1:0-136 GCA_964563095.1 uncultured Rickettsiales bacterium | reverse complement strand
CACGACGTTCACCGAAGCCACCACGAGCTGGACGATCTCCGAAACTACGACGTTCACCTCTGTCTGCACCGAAGCCACCTTCACGACGTTCACCGAAGCCACCACGAGCTGGACGATCTCCGAAACTACGACGTTC
>CAZLVD010000007.1:0-5455 GCA_964563095.1 uncultured Rickettsiales bacterium | reverse complement strand
CACGACGTTCACCGAAGCCACCACGAGCTGGACGATCTCCGAAACTACGACGTTCTCTACGTTCTTCTCTACTATCGGACTGTTCAGCATTCATTACATCATCTAATCTGTCACGTGTAACCTGCATAGCTCTTTCAGAGCGTTGCTCCATCTCTGTATGATTATTTATATCTAGATCCTGTTGTTCTTCTAATTTTTTTAAATTCTCTGTATTCATCGAGACTCCTGTTGATGTAAATCGAGGGCTTATCACTCACAATCTTATATTTTTATAATTTAAATATTATAAGCCTATTATAAACATCCAGTTTAATTGTCACATAGTTATTCATGTTTTACAAGTCTATGGTTGATAAATTATTTTATCATCATGCTAATTTTCTCTCAAAAGAATATTACTCAAATCTCATATATACTTATTTCTCTTACAAACAACATGCTCTATAAATCTGCTAGAATACTTCATGAAAAAACATTATATAATCGATATACAATATCAAAATTATACACTGCGACGATATCTACGTACTAAATTTCCGCATTTGAGCCAAGATCGTATACACAAAAGTATTCGTAAGGGAGATATACGTATTAATGGACTCAAAACACATGTAGATGCTATTTTACATTTCAACGATACTTTGAATATTTGGGATACATTATTAAACACTGATGTAGCACAAGATTTATCTAAACAGCATGAATATGGATTTTTGAAAGATAAGTTAATAGAGCGACGTAATGATGTATGGTGCTTTAATAAACCTCAAGGTTTGGCAATGCAAGGCGGTACTAATCTCAAAACCAACATGTGTCAATTACTTACAGGCTGGATGAATCAGTATACATACATCCCTCGACATTTTGATGATAAAAATCTGGCTGATACACATATCTCACGGCATATTGATGATAAAATCACAAATAATGACTATATGCACGATCAGATGTATCCGCAGATATCCCCATCAGTACAGACCAATACATCCCTTCCGCATCATAATCCGTCACATGTCATCGCGCCTAGCAATCCGTCACATGTCACCACACCGCATAGCCAATCACATGCTTATCAGCAAATATCTGACAAATGTAAGCCATATATCGTACATAGATTAGATCGTAATACCAGCGGATGCTGTTTGTTTGCTACCAATGCCTTCTCAGCAAATATCTTAGCTAGAGCTTTTGAAGATAGATTGATTAAAAAACATTATGTAGCTATATGCGAAATGTTTTCTGACATACCTACTAACGGACGGATAGAATTGGATATAGATGGACAGTATGCATGCACTGATTATGTAGTAGAAAAAATATTATGCAACAATTTAGCACAAGATTCAGTATTTTTACAAGCAATTGGATATAAGTCTGATATTCTCTCTACTGCTATTAATAGACCTGATAATAATCACGTTATCTCTCAATATGTACATGCTATACATGCTGTACATGCTACCGCTTGCCCATCCAATACAACTCATACATCTACAGATAACTCAGCCCATCATTCAGCGCAACAATATAAAAATCTGCAGCACAAGCAACACTGTTCTGATCAAGCTTCCGAGTATACATATCATACAATACATAACCATAATACATCTCGAATCACTCTACCTAATCATCTTGCTCTTATTTCCTTCTTCCCAATTACAGGCAGAAAACATCAAATACGTAAGCATATTACAAGTCTAGATTGTCCCATTTTAGGTGATAATATATACAATCCTGGTACTATATATAAACATATGTGTCTGCATGCAAAATCTATATCATTTACTGGAAATAATCATATGTCAGGCTTTCATTATACAGCCGCTTTACCTATATATATGCAAAAAATAATTGATCTGAGTAAGCAATAAATTACCTAAACATCATAAAACATCAATTTTCAAATTATTAGAAATTAACACATTAACATATAAAAACTACATCATCTTACGTTCTTTAATACGAGCTTTTTTACCCTTCAATGCATTAAAGTAGTATAATTTCGCTCTACGTACAACACCTCTACGTACAACCTCGAACTTAGTACCGTATAATGGAATGATAATATTTGAATCAATATCTAAACGTCTAATATTTACATTAGAACCCATACCACGACTGGTACGTGAAATGCAGATACCTTCGATTTTATCCTGATATATCATCTCAATATTTGGTTGTCCTTTTTTCTGTGACTTCTTAACGAACTTTCTTGGCACTATAGCAATAATTCTATCTCCAGCTCTAAAATCTGGAATTGGATGCTCATTAGTTAACTTGTCACAGATTTGTTTTTCTAATTTCTGTAATAAATTCATAAAACATCATAGCATAATTTTTCTATGTAACAAATATAAAATACATAAATTTACAATATTAATGTAATTCTTTTCTGAAGTCTATCAAACCGACATGTATTTATAAATCTAATGCTATTCAATATATACTTATCTGAATCGTATCATTATATAACTTGATTCACTGCATGATCTGGTTTTAACTCGGTTTTTACAGATAACAAAAAAGACCAAAAGACTTCAAATCTAGATAAAATAGTAAGTATATGACTGAACTCTTTCATCATTAAACCTTTGAATATTAAATTCTTAGAATGATGTGTAAAACGCACATCGATCTTATCTTTCAATATCTTACCGATCTCAGTAAGTATTGGCTCATGATTCGCTTGCAGCTTAATATATCCTATAGACGCTAAACGTTTTGCCGTATCAAGCATTATTGTATGATATTTATCCTTACCTCTCTCCATGTTATCATCAGAAAAATAATATAATCCCATTATATCTATAAAAAGCAATCTATCATCTATAAACTGCAATTCATTATCTAGTAATTGTTTTATAAAAAAATTTAATCTATGTATTGCAAATACAAAGTCTCTATACATCTCCATAGATTCATGCATGGATCTAATCTAAAATAAAAATATTAAAAAAGTCTCAATAACATATATATCACATCTTATTGATGTAATTATCATAATATTTATGTATCGCAAAAATTCATATATACTTACATATGTATATAATTACTTGGTACAAACATATCAAGCAAACATTGCAATCAAAACGAATTTACAATCTCGATGCAACATTATCATATCTACTCTCTCATGTACTAAAGAAAAGTTCTACAGAAATATCATTAGCGTTACTAGAATCAGAACAACAGTCTTCATTACAACTTGCATCAGATCAGTTAAAACAATTGAATTTTTATACAACTGAATTATCCAAAGGCAAAGCATTATCAAATATATTATACTCTAGCTTTTTCTGCGATCTGGAATTCTACATCAATAAGAATGTATTATGTCCTAGACAAGCTACTCAAGCGTTAGTATATGAAGCGCATGATATAGCTCGTGGAAAATCTATCATAAATCAATCTAATCAGAAATTGAAAATATTAGATCTTGGTACTGGATCTGGCTGTATATCCGTAAGTCTCGCAAATATACTTGCGAATTCGAATATTCCTGCTGATGTATATGCAATAGATGTATCTACAAAAGCATTACAGATAGCTAAATATAATGCAACAAAAATATTATCTGGACAATATACTATACACGAGAATCTCAATACAATCACTGACTATCACGCAATGCAAACATCAGCAAATCATTTCTATTTACTAAAAAGCAATTGGTTTTCTGTTTTTAAAAATACTAATATATATTTCGATATCATCATATCTAATCCTCCGTATATAGCTCATAATGAATATATACATAAATCTGCAAAATTTGATCCAAAAATAGCTTTATATGCTAACGAACAAGGTTTTGCAAATTATAAACATATACTCAAGTACGCTAACAGATATAGTCATCAAGACACACGTATTATTTTCGAAATACCCACTAAATTTACACATAAATTACCAGCATGCAAACTAGTACAAATTGCGCAAAATCTCTCCATGACAGTAATCTAAGCTGCATTATTAGAATACAATACAAGACACTTCATATATCATATATCTGACAACTCACATTCATATAAATACTGTCAAAATATCAATAGACCTCCATGCAAAGCTTTTTCTACTCTCATCCATAAAATTATCAAATATTTGTATCAAATTTTTCTCTGAAACGATACAAATCAACGCAATATAATCTTTGAAGATGGACTTTTATCATGCTTGAAAAAAATGACCTATTGTCTATAGTTTTTGTCGATTCTATAGGCATTTGCATGAAATAATATTTGACACTTTTGCATTTTTATTATAGACTATATATAAGAAAGATTTTCGAGGTATAGAGATGAGTCTAATGTCAGTTCATAATAAAACTCTAATACACGAAGGTAGCAGGAAAAATCTATATCAAGGCGTAAATAATGATATTCTACAAATGTCATTCAAAAATAGCACAAACTGCATCGCTCAATCGGATATTCTGCATAATCAAATCAGTGCAAGTCTTTTTACTGCTTTAAATGCCAGACATATCTCTACACATTTCATTAAAACCACTAGTTTGAAAGATCAATCTGTATATAATACCAAAGTTTTACCTATTCGCATACGTATTACAAACATCATACATCATGAATTTCACGAACAATTAGGTCTAAGTATAGGCCAAGTGTTAGCAGAGCCTCTGATTGATATCATTAGTGATTATACAGGTACAATTATTGATTCTGCATATCTACCCATGCTTAATATTTGCACATCTGAACAATTGCAACAAATACGTCAAATAGCCACACGTATCAATGACATTCTCAGTACGTTATTTCACATATATCAGATTACTCCAGCATCAATCGATCTACGTTTTGGTATTTTTAATGGAACATTTACAATCGAACGTCCAAATGGCATCATGCTAATCGACGAGCTCACGCCGAATACAATACAATTCTGGAATACACATACAAATACACTGATGGAGTATGATACAGAACTTATTGCTATGATTGCGCCTGCTATAGGAATAAATATATCTAGATGGTCAGATGATACATCAGCCAAAACATCAAAAGGTACACAGGCGTGCAAATCACATCATGTAAATACTTCAGTAAATCATATACCATCGCAACAGTCCAGATCGCAGATGTCCAGATCTCAGACATATACTAAGCCCAATCAGGAGACTGTAAGCGCAAATACTTATCAGGAGCATGTAATTACCGATGATATCACTCATAATACTGCGATATACAATCAAGATCATCATGATATGTTTGCGATGCCTGTAACTAATAAAAATGAGTCTAAAAATAAAAATATACATCTCAAAACAGCTAAAGCTATCCATTTGGATTTATCTGATAAATCTATTTTTTGATAAGATATCTTCATGAACATCTTGCTATATTTATCTGGCTTATTTGAGTCAAAATCATTCATACCGACATCACATACTTAGCTATCTCATTCACACAGACCACACCATACATCATTGAGACATCTC
>CAZLVD010000006.1:0-13929 GCA_964563095.1 uncultured Rickettsiales bacterium | reverse complement strand
CGCATCGCATGTATCTGTAGGAAAAGAAAATTAAGATCTGTATATTCATGCGAGTATTTAAGAACACTGATGAGATCGTTGCTATTTTTACTCAATTACACTGATGAACTCTTTTGATGTATTTGACACGATTAAATTGAATGAAGATGTCGTCAAAGACTTAGTCAATTGTATGAGTAAAAACCAATTTATATACCAGTAAGAATTTTATTGATTGAATCACGATCTACTACATCTCTGACATTAACAAATACAGTTAATACTGCTATCATATCAATATGTATACTAACAACAAACCGTTTATAGTATTTGAAGGCATGGATTGCAGCGGTAAAAGTACACAAATACAGTTAATCAGCAACTGGTTATCTCAACAAAATATACAACATGTATGCGTACGTGAGCCAGGAAGTACTAAAATCGGGGAAGATTTACGTGAAATTCTAAAATCATCAGATATCACAAATCAAGCGCGTCTATTACTATTTAATGCATGTAGAAATTTATTATTAGAGAAACTAAGTCATTACACAGACCACTGGATACTCTGCGATCGCTATAAAGCCTCTACATGGGCCTATCAACATTATGGATCAGATGTCAGTGCAGATTTACTCAAGACATTGGACAATATGCATAATCACAATCGCGAACCAGATCTCACAATCTATTTAGAACATACTCAAGCATATACATTGCAACCACGAGATGATTTTGAAAAGATCGCACGTAGCAAAATTAGATATGGATATGAACAGATGATGAATGAGAATTGGCTTGTAATTCAGGATAAGAGTATCTCAGATACAACACAAACTATAATCACCGAATTACAACGTCGTTTTTTGCCTCTATAACATCTAGAACAATTTGAATACCATAACACGCATAAATATTTTTAATATAGCAATCATATTCTGATTCACATCCCTACACATACAGCTCATACATCTTATCAAGAGTTGCAGAAATACCACATCCAAGTGCATCTAGCGATATAATTTGATTACTGTCTGATGTATCTTAAGTATTATATTTTGATAATATGGTTACAAATCTGCCATATGGCTTCACTATCACTAAATCTTCATTGCTTTGAAAAGATATTTGTATAAAATTCTTAAAAAATATTAGATAATGATCAGGAATGCGTTCAGCCCATTCTATCATGGCTATGGCATCTTGCGAATATATTTCAGATAAAACTTCATGTTCTACATTATTCAATCTATACAGATCTGAATGTATTACATGTACATCTCCATGAGAATAATGATTAGCAATTGTATATGTAGGACTAGAAACATCTCTCAGACCTAATTTCTCACAAAACTGTCTAATAAATGTAGTTTTCCCTGATCCTACATCTCCATATAATAAAATAGCATCATCTTTATGAATATACTTAGACAATATATCTATTAACCAAGTCTTATGCTTTAACACATCTTATGATATAATATTTTGAGGTTAAAATGCAAGTAAAATTACAACCAAAAAGAAATACATTAACAGTAGTATTAGCAGATGGATCAATTTATGAGACAGAATGGTGCGGACCTGCAACACGTATGGTACTCAGCATTGATGCTACAAACCATCCTGTATATACAGGTTCAAGACATCAGCAAGCAAACATGGGTAGATCAGCTAGATTCCAACAGAAGTTCAATTTATAATGACTTCGAATATTGATTATAATATCGCACATTATTCTAAGATCATTTATATGATAGTTATTATTCCATGAAAAGATAAATTAATCAGTATCATATTCATCCAATAAATACCCGCCGGCTTTCAATATACTACGAATAATGTCCTGATCTAACACTCTTTGATTGTAAGAGTATATAGGATTTTTATAATCTCGCACATATCGCATCAAATTCATATTACAGCCAGGTTTATTATTGAAAAAAATATCCATACCTTGACAATCATAACAGTATTTTATATCTGTAATGTTTTCTGCAATTCTACTAGCTGATAAATATATTATGAAAGATCGATCAAACGCCTCTAGTCTCGTGCATCGTACGCAGTATGCTGTTGGATAGTCTTTTAATAGATACTTGATATGATCATCCAGATTTGGTAAAGCATGTACATTGATACAATCAGCCTGCGTATTTTGAGATACGCATTCTATCATCTCTAAATCATTTCGAATACTATACTGCTGAAGTTTATATGCAGACATATTCTGACGCTGAGTCTCATCTAAAACTTTAGCCTTTTCACGATTATAATAGATTTGATCTGCATGCATATGATTTGATTTTTCTAATGCAGCATTACGTTGAATATAATAAATATAATTCGATAAACTAATGGCAGTATGATTCATATGATCCTGATTATCAATATTTATATTCATAAACATC
Organism: uncultured Rickettsiales bacterium; assembly: GCA_964563095.1. Taxonomy (GTDB): domain Bacteria; phylum Pseudomonadota; class Alphaproteobacteria; order CAJXXZ01; family CAZLVD01; genus CAZLVD01. Next base: position 11,542 of record CAZLVD010000006.1, on the reverse strand, counting down.
ATATAAAATAATGAAATACTAGATAAAATAATTAAGTACAGCATTGTAAAGAAGATCATAATCATACTAAGAGTGTATCATAAATGAAACATAGAGTAATCTATACAGTTACTTAGATGCAGATTTATTATGACACAACATACACACGTAAAATATCAGCATCTTTTAAATCTAAATTCGGCATATCCGATCTACTTTATCCCATTGTCTCACATGACCAATCCTAAGTTTGCAATATACAGGCTGATTAGCAATCAAATATCTTTCTAATCTTGTAATGGTAATATCTTTATTAGTAAGACTTTTTAAGATAATATGAGTCTTTAAGATAATATCCTCATTTGTATCATACTTAGATATATAACAGTATTTGTTAAAAAACTTCTTATCGAGGAGGAACAGTTATAATATAAAGAGCATAATGCTTCATGCTTTAGAGCAATCTGAGTATCTTTATGAAACATCACATACCATTTTGGATTGATTAAATATTTTTCTTGAAGAAAGATTTGTCTTTCTATATTTAATGTTAATGATGACAGTCTAGTCTGTAGCAAATCAAACATCTGATCTCTTTCTTGTAATGCTAATCGTTCTAATTTTAGACGTGTAAATTCTTCTGATGCATGAATTGAAGGAAACATTAATGAATCAGGATTAAATACAAGACCTGCTACAGATGATGATTCTTGCAATGCGTTATTATTTTCTTCACCTATAGATTATAGATACTAACATCACACACAATATTATTTTATTTAGATTTATGTTCATGTATTTATTAGTATCTCTCAAGCTCTATTTAAAAGCAAGTTTTTTAGTCCATTTTATTAGTCGACTAGTCAAGTTATTATAACGTTAATAATTTATTTTGCTGTAATCTTATATACACGTAGAATATCTCCAGCTTTAAGCTTGTCTAAATATGAAGCAGTAATATTTTTCTTAAATTGAGACATTACATTACTATTCACAGTGACATATATAGGAGATTCATTTTTATCTTTAGTTCTTAATAATGCATATGCATTTTTATCAATACCTAATGAATTAAATACAGGAACGGTAGAACATTCATCTTTTTCATTTTTTAGAATATGCAATATACATGTTAGATTATTTATACTTCTTTGCTCAGATCCATGAAAGCTATATGCTGGAATTTGATATTCAATAGGAGGATATCCGCTTATATTGCATTCGCATCCCTGTAACATTATTAGATTATATTTCTGATTCACAAATGATTTTTCTAACTCTAATTCATGAATTTTTTCCAATTTTCTAGTTTGTTCTAAGTCAATTTTCATGCTCTTTAGAATTTCTTGTGCAGCTTGTCTTTCCTCTATTTGAATATTCACTCTATCATTCTGTTCAGATGCACTACATAAACCTACCAGACGCATTCTTACCGGATTATTGTCTTCACCTACGGCTGAAATTACTACACTGATGCATGTTATTATGTTTTTAAAATTTACTATCATCTTAATATGTATTATCTTAATATATTGTAAAGAAACAACTCATAGTCAATTTTGCACCATGTTTTAAACATCCATGATTTTTTCTAGATATATATGAAAATTCGTCTTTTGTTATACTTTTTGATACACAATATTCTATGAAGTCTTTTACCGCCAATGATATAATACATTTTCTAAATAAACAAATCATAGGACAGGAGCAGGCTAAACAATCTTTATCAGTACTGATATCGAATAAATACAATAAACCTGCTCTGTATAAACAAATGAATCATTCTACCATGCTACTTGTAGGACCAGCTGGTATAGGTAAAGCGAGTTTAGTCAAAGCTGCAGCAAAATTTTTACAGTCCCCTATTGTAAGAATCAGCGCATTATCATTAATCAATGCGCATATAATGGATGTGTTTAAAAATCTTGTAACAGAGCTTATAGAGGCAGTGATCGATAATAAAAGGTCATACTGGAAAGAGAAATATACTAGTAATGCTATGGAATTATCTAAAGATAAGATTATAGAAATAATAGCTCAAATGACCAATGAAAGCGCAGATAAAATCCGTAAGAAATTCAATAAGAACAAATATAATAATTTGATGATACCAATAGGAATATATTATAAATCTAAACTTGGTAGTAATACACATGTGCCTGTACGTGATGCAATAACTATCCTACAAGAACATGAATTGGAAAAAATGTTGTCATTACATGACTTTGCTCATGAAGCTATTAGTGAAGCGCAAAATACAGGCATTGTCATTATAGATGATCTGGATAAATTAGCCATTAATCCATTTAATAATCATAATATTTCATACTCCCGTCAATTAGAAATTTGCCAAAAACATATTACTGAATTTATCACAGGTATAATCATTTCTACGAAATATGGGAATTTAAATACGCGACATTTACTATGTATTTGCATGGGTTATTTTAATGAGACGCATGTAACGCATTTACGTCCTGAACTACAAACACATTTGATGAATATATCATACTGTCATGAGCTAACAAGCGAAGATATGCTACTCATATTAACTACTCTAGATGAAACTATATTGCACAAATATCTTGAAATATTAAAAGCGAAAAATATTGATGTATCTTTAGATATAGAGGCATTAAGTGCATTATGTGACTGCGCATATAAACAAAATCATACAAGTACCAATCTTGGCATCATGAGATTATATTCATTACTAGATAAGCTATTCGAACCGTTTTTCTGTTATGAAACCCCATCAAAACCTAAGCAGTTGATTATTTCATCAGCAGAAATATTAAATAAATTTTCAGAACAAGAGGAATTTTTTGATAGCAGTCGATATATTTTATAATAAGCCGTGTATAGTATTACTGCAAGTTAATTGTCTCTTAAAGATTTACTGTTAATATACTTTATATGCATTATCTTGGTATATTATTGTTAGTATTTACAGGTACAGTATACTGCATAGAATCTCGCATGCATAATACTACTTCAAAAATTCTACAACCAGATGAAGATAATCTACCGGAACAACATGTATCAGAATCCTTTACAGCTATAGATGCAAAAGGCAAGAAGATTACTATTACAGGCAATGCAATTGTTTATATGCCAGCTGCAGCGGAAAGAACCGATATTAGTTATTTTGAAGGTTTAGCATGCATAAAAGCTTTGAATGCAGCTGTAGCCGCTCAAGGTAAAAATATCAAAGTATATTATTTATGTCCAAGTAATGATTGGTGGACAAATAGCAAAATCAAAGCTACATTAGGTAAAAACGCAAATCTTATCTATGCGCAGGATTTTCAGCAAACAATAGATGGTGTAATGATTATTAAACATGGCGTTATACATGCTCATATTATAGGTACCACTGATGATATCAAAAAGAAGACTACCAAGCCTATTACCGATATATTTCATAAGAAATTATCATGCTGTTAATGTTCTCATGCGTAGTTTTATAGCTTTTGTGATACTATATACGTATGATAAATATATTACCATTGCCTATATTTTCAGATAAATGGCACATCAGTATGAATCGCATGCCAAAAATCTGGAGTAGTATCATAGAACATACTATTATTTGGACTTTATCTTATGAAAAACGTTTGCGAGATTGCGAATTAGAATTGTACGTTATGAACATACCTCATGAGCAAATTATTACAATTGGACAGGATATCAGATTAACCGATCATCTACCAGAACAGTCTGACAGACAATCGCAACTAAAACTTTTCTCTGATCCTAAACAAAGATATGTAATACAACGTAATACTGAATATGTTGATCGTAAAATGTTAAATACCCTAGGTAATATTTATATTTGTAGTGATAATATACAAAAACATATGGATATAGTAACAGAGCAAACGTTTGTATATTTAATCCAATTATTTATAGATGCTACTTTAGCATTGCGCAATCAAAAACCATCTCCAGGTTATAAGCAAAAAATATTATCTAAATTTGGCCTTGGATTAGCGGCGATATAGTATTCTCATACTTTCACTTACAGCAATTCGATGCTAATATAGAACATGTACGATAATGTAGACGGTTTTATAACGAGATACCATGAACTTACTAAGATACTTGAGGAAAATCCTACCATGTATCAAGAGCACGGGAGTGAATACGGTTATTTGACTGAATTGATGGCATCTATTAATTCTATTAAAGCTACTGAAATCGAAATTACATCATATCAACAAATGTTAGATGATCCTATTTTTAAAGCTGATGCTGAAAAAGAAATTGAAATATTACATTCTGTATTAAAACTACATACAGAAACACTTAAAGATTTGCTTCTATCACAGAATGCACAATATGAAAATGCGATTATAGAGATCAGACCAGGTACAGGTGGCGAAGAGTCATGTTTATTTGGATATGATCTATTGAATATGTATATGAAATATGCGCAATTGCATGGCTGGAAAACAGAAATGCAGTATATACAAACAACAGATTACGGTGGTATTAAAGGAGCATGTATAGCATTCAAGCATAAAGATGCATATAAATATCTACAAAATGAATGCGGTACCCATAGAGTACAAAGAGTCCCTAAAACTGAAGCTGCAGGACGTATACATACCTCAGCTGTCACCATTGCAGTACTACCTGAAGAAAAAGCCATCGACATTAAAATCGATGAAAGGGATTTAAAGATAGATGTATATCGCTCCGGAGGTAAGGGTGGGCAGTCCGTGAATACTACAGATAGCGCAGTACGTATTACTCATTTACCTACAGGTATAGTAGTCACTCAACAGGATGAGCGTTCTCAATTACAGAATAAACAAAAAGCAATGCGTATTTTGCAAATGAGACTATATCAGCAGATGGAGGAGGAAGCGATCAAGAATCGAGACGAAAATCGTAAGCAGCAAATAGGTTCCGGGGATCGCTCAGATCGCATACGTACGTATAATTTTAATCAAAATAGAGTCACTGATCATAGATTGCGACGTAGCTGGTTGAACCTGCCAGGTGTATTAAATGGTGAATTATTACAGGAAATTATGGAGGCATTATATATCATGCAACGTGATGGATTAATCCCTACCGAATCTGATGATGAGTAGATGAATAGATGATAGTGATTACATATGTACTAAATATGTATAATGATATATGCAGTAAGTTTTTTATCTTGATATTTTTATCCACATATTCATAGTTGTACGTTAGTATTTTAATTTATAAGTATTGAGTGATATATATCGGAGCAATGTATAATTCAGCATAAAGTAAATGCATAAAATTTAAAAAAGATGCTTACACCCCCAAAGTTGAAATGTATTGGATGCATGATCCAGTTCCATAGATTGTTCACAGGCAGATATTCGATCATATGTATCTGAATTATCTGCAGTTTCTACATCAGTATTAAAAAAATCATTGGAATACATCATCTCTTGATGCATATTATTTTGCATAGTGTAATATCGATAGTTTGTCATTCTTTTACCTCAACGGTTGGCGGCAAAGCACTTTCAGCGTATATCTTTTGATTAAAGGTATATGTACTGTTAGCTTCTACCACTATATTTAGTTTATATTGAATTGTCATTTTTTCAAAATTCACTTTAAGACTCTTTATGCATTTTTTACTACCTGTCTTATTACATATGTCACAAATGATTAAAGTATCATCTTGCTTTTGTAACATTCTAGTATTTAACACTAAAAAACTAGAATTAGCAGAAGTCAAACGCCATAAAAACACACCTATGAAAAATAGAGATATAAGCGATACAAAGGCTCTTGTACGCATACTATTTTGCATAGTATGAGTAGTACCATATTCATTTTTATATTCTACAATATCTTTCGAATGAACTGTCCAAATATTTTTACAAATGCAGCATTTTATCCGCATACCAATATCAGGTTTAGTTTGAAGCAAATACTCATTCGCACATAGTTCGCACTTCACCTGATAACTCATGGTAAATATATGATACGTATTGTTGTTTAATAAAAGGCTAATAAAGAAGTAATTATATTATAGAATGAGTATTGATCTTGACTGCATACATATATCAGAAATCATACATCGCCAGCAGTCATTCAAGCATATACCATCAAGCATGATATGGGACATACATAAATAGCACGCGTATGGATAGAGATCATACACTGAGATATAGTGATTTTTAAGCAGAGAATCGAATAGAGATCTATATTACTTATTTATCGACATACTTTTTATTATCTTTGTATATACATTGCGGATCAAAAAAAATAATATTAAGTGTATTAATCTTGCTCAGAAATTAGATCATCGTCTATATATTTGCTTGCAAAAATTAAATGAGTCACAGATTATGGATATAGAGCAGTATAAGATTGTATTAGTCGAGCGATAATAGCCATTATGTTGAGATATACGAATAAGCATACATGTCGATGAGTATATTAATGATATAGGTTTCTTTATCTGTATGGGCACATGGTGTTTTTTATTTATTCTGATTTAATAATGGCATGATTTTGCAATGGCTTTACATTTATTTCTTATCAGCTGGCTTTACAGGATTTAATAATTCATAAGTTTCTTCTATCGCAGGTGATATATGACTATTTGGATCTGACGCTATACTACGCGCAAATACAACTGCTTCATCTCTATTTTTAAATTTACCTAATACAACTTTATACATTCTAGAGCCATCTTGAAAAATTTGTGTAATTGCCTCATAAGGAGCTAAACGAGAATTATGTTGTGTCTTTTCCCAAGCTTGTTTTGCATATTGTAATTCAGTAAATAAGCCTATGTGCACTACGTATGTCACTAATCCTATTCTAGTATTTGGCATTATTCCAGATTGAACAATTTTTTCTTGTCTTTGTTTTTCCAATAAAAGCACAGCATCTTTTAATTGTTTTTTTGTTACTTGTTCTGGATGTAAAAGAGCTTGAGTAGCCATATCTACAGCTTTTTCTTGTCCTACAGTATATCCAAGAAAATACCCTAATAAGAAAAACGACGTACCTAATACCATACTCATAAAAAAAAGTAAAAATAAACGAGTTTTTGTAAAGACCATTAAAGATCCTCGCCATTGATTAGCTTCTTCATGTATTGAGTCCATATCTAAGTAAAACAGTAAAATTTTAGCAAAGTGTTAAAAAGCAATAAGATTTTTATATATCTTTTTATATATCTGATTTAATGATGATGAATAAAATTATAAGTTTATTTATTATATATAGTAAGATTTTTATAGATGTGTATGCAAGAATGTTAAATTAGATAAATATATTATTAGATATTGTTAGATGTTAGACTATCATCGATACTATATAAATAGCATGTCGTTATATATTATGTTTTTATATATTTTAATTTATTATATTAAATATTATTTATTTTAGAATTTTAGATATATAACAAAAATTTACTTATAAATCTTAGTTATACACAAGGCAGGCAATGTCCTACTCTAGCACGTTAGTACTACCATCGGCGCTGAAGGCTTTCACAATTGAGTTCTGATGAGATCCTGTGCATTTTCCTTCGCTATTAATCACCTACCAAAAATACTTTAACATAAATTTACTATAGTTGCAATAATCTGTTAAGATATACAACTTTAAACATTTACTTATTTTGCAAAAACTTCGCAGAGCAGAAAAATAAGCCGATGAGGCAATTAGTACTAGTCAGCTCAATACATTACTGTACTTACACACCTAGCCTATCAAAGTGATGGTCTATCACCGCCCTCATAGGGAAAACTAATCTTGAGACAAGTTTCTCGCTTAGATGGTTTCAGCGATTATCTTTTCCGTACTTAGCTACCCAGCGCTGCAGTTGGCACTACAACTGGAACACCATTGGTACGTCCATCCCGGTCCTCGCGTACTAGGGACAGATTCTCTCAATTTTCCAACGCCCATGGAAGATAGGGACCGAACTGTCTCACGACGTTCTGAACCCAGCTCACGTACCACTTTAATTGGCGAACAGCCAAACCCTTGGGACTTACTACAGCCCCAGGATGTGATGAGCCGACATCGAGGTGCCAAACTCCCCCGTCGATTTGGACTCTTAGGAGGAATCAGCCTGTTATCCCCGGCGTACCTTTTATCCGTTGATCGATGGCCCTTCCATATGGAACCACCGGATCACTATGACCTACTTTCGTATCTGCTCGACAAGTGTGTCTTACAGTTAGGCGAGCTTATGCCATTGCACTCAACAGCTGATTTCCAACCAGATTGAACTCACCATTGCGCGCCTCCGTTACTTTTTAGGAGGCGACCGCCCCAGTCAAACTACCCACCATACATGGTCCTGACTCTGGATGACAGAGTACAGTTAGATACAAAAATTGCCAAGAGCGGTATCTCACCGACAGCTCCATGTCAGCTAACGCCAACACTTCATAGCTTCCCGCCTATTCTGCACAAAGCAATCTTTGTACCAATGTAAAGTTGTAGTAAAGGTGCACGGGGTCTTTCCGTCTACCCATGGGTAATGTGCATTTTCACACATATTTCAATTTCGCTGAGCTGATGTTGGAGACAGTGGGGAAGTCGTTACGCCATTCATGCGGGTCAGAACTTACCTGACAAGGAATTTCGCTACCTTAGGACCGTTAGAGTTACGGCCGCCGTTTACTGGGGCTTCGGTTCAATGCTTGCACATCTCTCGTTAACCTTCCAGCACCGGGCAGGCGTCAGTCCCTATACCTCGACTTTCGTCTTTGCAGAGACCTGTGTTTTAGATAAACAGTCGCTACCCCCAATTTTGTGTCACCTACTCTCGTAGGTACCCTTTTTCCCGAAGTTACAGGGTTAATTTGCCGAGTTCCTTCAACATCATTCTCTCTCACGCCTTGGTATATTCTACCTGTCCACCTGTGTCGGTTTGGTACGATCATTACTCATTAAAGAGCTTGCTGCAGCTATTTCCTGGAAAGCTCAATCTGTACATATAATCCAATAAACATGTACAAACCTCTACTTCCGTCACTAGCAGCTGGTTGCAGAATATTAACTGCATTCCCATCGACTACTACTTTCGTTCTTGCCTTAGGGATCGACTTACCCTGCGCGGACAATCCTGGCGCAGGAACCCTTGGACTTTCGGCGGAAGTGTATCTCACACTTCTTTATGCTACTCATATCAGCTTCATCTCTTCCGATATCTCCAGAGTCTCTCGCGAGTACTCCTTCTACGACTTACGGAATGCTCCGCTACCGCTTGTCAATCTTTGTGACAAGCCCGTGTCTTCGGTACATAGTTTTAGCCCCGTTACATTTTCGATACAGAAAAGCTTGTTTAGACAAGTGAGCTGTTACGCTTTCTTTAAAAGATGGCTGCTTCTAAGCCAACTTCCTAGTTGTTTTGGCCTTTCCACTTTCTTCACCACTTAACTATGATTTGAGGACCTTAGACGACGGTCTGGACTCTTTTCCTTTTGACTATGGACCTTAGCGCCCACAGTCTGCCTAGCCTAATTATACTTCTGGGTATTCGGAGTTTGTTTAAGTTTGGTAGGATTTTACTCCCCCTAGCCTATTCAGTGCTCTACCCCCCAGAGTAACCATTAGACGCTCTACCTAAATAGATTTCGCGGAGAACCAGCTATATCCACGTTTGATTAGCCTTTCACCCCTATTCACAACTCATCCACAACTATTGCAACAGTATATGGTTCGGCCCTCCAGTAGTCTTTACTCTACCTTCAGCCTGGTCATAAATAGATCACGTGGTTTCGGGTCTTATCCGTATAACTATGCGCCCTGTTCAGACTCGCTTTCGCTACGCCTACACCTATCGGCTTAAGCTCGCTATACAGATAAACTCACTGATTCATTATGCAAGAGGTACGCCGCCACGGTTAAAACCGCTACGACTGATTGTAAGTATTCGATTTCAGATCTATTTCACTCCCCTGTTCGGGGTTCTTTTCACCTTTCCTTCGCAGTACTCGTTCACTATCGGTCATTAAGTAGTACTTAGGCTTGGAGGATGGTCCCCCCGTCTTCAAACGGAATTTCTCGTGTTCCGCTCTACTTATCTGCATGTCATCACATTGCTGCGTGTATCAAGATTTACCTGTACAAGGCTTTCACTTACTATGGCGTTCCTTTCCAGAAACTTCCAGTTTACTTGATATTTTAACATACATAGCCTGGTGCGCGTTCGCTCGCCACTACTAGCGCAGTCTCAATTGATTTCCTTTCCTCCGGTTACTTAGATGTTTCAGTTCACCGGGTTCGCTTCTTGAACCTATGTATTCAGTTCCAAGATATTGCATTCGCAATAGGTTTCCCCATTCGGACATTCACGGGTCAAAGCTTACAGACAGCTCACCGTGACTTTTCGCAGTCTATCACGTCCTTCTTCGCCTCTTAATGCCAAGGCATCCATCAAATACTCTTACTTGCTTATTTTTTCTACTCAGCGAAGTTTTTGCAAGTAAATTGTCTAAAATTTATGAAGTATGTAATTATATGGAGATGACGGGACTCGAACCCATTACCTTATGCGTGCAAAGCATACGCTCTACCAGATGAGCTACACCCCCTGTAACATGGGCCGAATAGGACTTGAACCTATGACCTCACGCTTATCAAGCGTGTGCTCTAACCAACTGAGCTACCAGCCCCATTATAATCCATACATGAGGAGACAGTAAATATCGCAAATAAATGCTTTTTGCAAACATAAAATGTTGCTAATAAGATATTTACTATCTTACTAATACTCATATGAAGGATAAACAGCCAGTTGAGCTAGTTCTCTTAGAAAGGAGGTAATCCAGCTGCAGGTTCTCCTACCGCTACCTTGTTACGACTTAACCACAATCATCAACCTAACCGTGTCCTGCTGCCTCCCTTGCGGGTTAGCTTACAGTCTTCAGGTCAGACCAACTCCCATGGCTTGACGGGCGGTCTGTACAAGGCCCGTGAACGTATTCACCGCAGCGTGCTGATCTGCGATTACTAGCGATTCCGACTTCATGTACTCGAGTTGCAGAGTACAATCCGAACTGAGGCGATATTTGAGGATTTGCTCCGAATCACTTCATTGCTTCCTATTGTTATCGTCATTGTAGCACATGTGTAGCCCAGCCCATAAGGGACATGAGGACTTGATGTCATCCCCGCCTTCCTCCAGTTCACACTGGCAGTCTCTTCAAAGTTCCCGGCATTACCCGCTGGCAACTGAAGACGAGGGTTGCGCTCGTTAAGGGACTTAACCCAACATCTCACGACACGAGCTGACAACAGCCATGCATCACCTGTATGAGATCCAACTAAATGATGAGACCCGTCTCCGGGTTTCTCAATCTCTATGTCAAGGGCTGGTAAGGTTATTCGCGGATCATCGAATTAAACCACATGCTCCACCGCTTGTGCGGGCCCCCGTCAATTCCTTTGAGTTTCAACCTTGCGGCCGTACTTCCCAGGCGGGATACTTAATGCGTTAGCTGCGGCACCGGCGGTAACCCGCCGACACTTAGTATCCATAGTTTAGGGCGTGGACTACCAGGGTATCTAATCCTGTTTGCTCCCCACGCTTTCG
>CAZLVD010000005.1:42919-47650 GCA_964563095.1 uncultured Rickettsiales bacterium | reverse complement strand
ATCTCATTCACACAGACCACACCATACATCATTGAGACATCTCCATACAGCTAGCTACATTTCACACCTTTTTTATAGAAAAACTGCTTTACGATATTCATATTTTGATCATAAGTCACTACTTCTCCATCTAAAAAACCATCCTTGAAACAACCTTTTTCCATAGGCACGCCATTGGGATAATATTGATAATATAGACCATGTAAAATCCCATCAACATACCGTTGTATTTTAATGATATACCCTTCATAATATGTAACTTCTAATCCATGTTTTTTATCATTACGATATTCGCATGACATCATCGGCATCATATCTTTATATACATACTCAGTCCCATTCTTCAATCCATCCACATAATGCTCTAGCATAATCAACGCTCCATTTTGAAACGATTGTATTGTACCATGTAATAAATTATTCTTATACTCTTTGATTTGAACTAATTGCCCATTATTATAATATCTCGATTGCCCATGTAATAGACCATTCTGATACATCTGTATACAATTGATATAACCATAATCATCATAATAAATCTTAGTGATATTCTGACTATCGGTAGTATTCATATATTATTTTTCAGTACCTAGATGAATTTTGTCTTAATTTGTTTTATTTATAGAGTCTATTAAACTACATCTGTACATGCTAAACTATCATACATGGCATCAATCACACGTACATATATCTACACAGATGGATCGTGTAAAGAAAATCCAGGTCCAGGAGGATGTGCATGTGTAGTATATGATGCAGAAGCTAAACAATATAAAGGCTATACATTTCGTGAGCAGTCAACTACCAACAATCGTATGGAGTTATCAGGTATGATTTTAGCATTAGAATATATATCAAAAAATCCTTCTCACGAGACTTATTTTATTATATTTTCAGACAGTCAGTATGTTGTCAAAGGTATTAACGAATGGATGCATGGATGGATTAAGAATAATTGGAAAAATGCAGCTAAAGATGATGTAAAAAATCCTGATTTATGGCAGAAAATATATAATCTATATATGACACTAAAACAACAAGCATATAATCTTGAACTTAAATGGATCAAAGCACATACCATGACTAAACTGCCAGAAAAAACTATAATTACAGCATATCAGCATGCAGGTCATACATACGGTTCTATAGACTCACATCATATCATAGGCAATCATCTTGTAGATATGCTTGCTAGTTGTGATAATCATGATCATCGCACTTGCAAATGTAGAGATTATTTGAGTTTTTAATATTTATCTATTAACAAAAAAGCAATATCAAGATTTTTCACGTCATCAAAAGAATATACGTCTTCTCAATATTATATGTGAAGGTATACATATACGTCTTCTCAATACTACATGCAGGTATATCTTAGCAATACTTATCTACTGATGATCTAACTTCTGCACATAATCCGCTTATGATCTAGCTCGTGTCTCAATCCATGCTGATCTAACTTCTGTATATAATCTCCACATATCCATGTTGCTTAAAATACTGCACTATTTGCATTTGCATCAGCTCTTTCTCCTGATTATATGCCTCCCATATCCCCTCACGACATTTATGTCTTTCTAACTGAATATGATTATAAATTTGATGTCTTGCTAGCTGCCACGAGAGATCTCGCTCATTTCTTGATTCCTCAGGAGTTACTTCTGGAAATAACTGATCATGTCTAATATTATATATAGTCTTCATATTCGATTCATATTTATCATAATCCTGATACAATGTTCCTACATTCTTTATTATCTGCTGCTGCAAAGAATCAAACCTATCATGCGTATTTAGATTCTGCTGCCGCTGCAAAGAATCAAACCTATCATGCATATTTAGATGTAGCCTATTATAATCACGAAATATTGCTTTTAATTCATCTGCAGATCTAAATGAAGTAATTCTATGACTATCATCAGTAGATCTCATATTGATAGTAAATGTCAAATCACGTACAATTGTGCTGCAAAGAAAACTACATAATAAACATATTATTTTATACATAATGCTATTATTGTAACTCTGTATATTGAATAGTCAAATTATGTCTCATAAGCACTAGTATATAAATTTTATCTTGAATCTACATAAAATAATCATCATTATTCTTATCTCGTAGTTGATGTGATAATTGACTAGATGCATGAAAACGCATAGTCTTTGATGCTTTAATTGGCTTGTTGTTTAAAGCACATATTGTATTTGCACGCTCACGTATATGAAAACTCCCAAATGTAGGAATATTTAGAGATTCATCAGTTAATACAGATTCTTCTAATGCTACTAAGATTTCTTCTACTATAGCATGTGCCTCTACCGTTGATAATGCGAGCTTTTTCTTGATAACCGTAGTTATACTTTTTCTATTAATGCTCATTAATACTCCTGATCAGATGCTATATACAAATTACGAATAAAGTTTTAATAACTCTCAACAATATGTCAAATTTAATTTTTATATTATTTTATGCTATACTCTCGATAAGTGGTAACAAATGACAACACAAACTAACAATATCATCGAAAAAATACAAGGAAAAGTTGCAGTAGTATTACTCAGAAGCGTTAGAAAATTAGGAGCATTAAATACAATCGTACATGTACGTAAAGGTTTTGCTAAAAACTTCTTAATTCCTAACGGTTTTGCTTGTTTAGCTACACAAACTAACTTGCAAAATATCGAATCTACAAAAATATCATTGGAACAAAATGATCAGCAATTAACTCATGACGCTAATGCATTAAAAGTAAAAATGGATGGAATGAAGGTTGTATTCTATTGTAAGACTAAAGATGCGCAGAATATCTACGGATCCATTTCAGCTCATAATATCTCAGAAAAATTATCATCATTAGGATATACTATCAATAAATCACAGGTATTATTAGGTAATAATTACAAATCTTTAGGTAATTATGAAGTTAAAATCTCATTGTATGGAAATATTGAAACAACAGTAAATGTAATCGTAAAATCAATAGCTGAAGAACACGCTGATAAGATTAACAAAGCAAATACAGCTAAAGTTTCTGAATAAAATATACTATACTGCGCATATCTCATACATAATTAGTATTGCTTATGCATATTAGTTGTGTATAATTAATATTATGACTCAAATAGAAGAGATGCAAAGCTTATCAGAAAAAGCAGCTGTATTAAAAAATAACTTAATAACATACAAAGCACAATCTAGAGCAGGAGCCTTAAAGCAATCGCATTTAATTAAAGAAACTAGACGTGAATTAGCAAGAACATTACATGCATTACAACACGAAGAATTCATGCATGCATTTTCTACATGGTTATCCGACATGGAAGCGCAATGTAATACACAAGAATGCGCAATAGAGGCTTAATTCCATTCATACATTATTCATTTCATGTAAAACTGCTATATAATCATGATCAACCTTGATAAACATATATCAAACATAAGCATTTGCTGTATATTCAGTTTCAGATATAATATATATATGAAAAATCTCTCGCTATTATTATTCACATGTATATATTCTGAGTCGTTACAGATACATAAGATCACAGCATGGCCTAAAGTACGTAAAAATCAGTATAAAATTGCAGCAGGTGTAGTCATTTGTATGATAGGCTCTGGAATATTATATCGTAATAGTCAAGATAATGCATCAAACATACGTCCAGGATTAGGCGCTAACCAAGCAGCAGTCATGAACTCAGCATCAGACGCGAGCACTCTATTGACATCACTCAGATTATCAAAGAAGCAATTCAACAGCTTATGCAAGCTTGTCAGAAATCCACAGACCAATCAGGTTACAGATCTACAATACATAACTTCTGCACTATACCCAGACGCTCGGGATCTACAGCACATACCTTATTCATCACATAGACCATTCATGCGATATAATATTCAAGTGTACATCCTGCAATGTCTGCAGACATTGATAAATCATGATACAAATCAGAACTTGTATGCTAATGAGGCAGTATTTAATAAACTGTTACTCAACATATCGAATGCAGCAAAAAACAGCGCCGCATTATATAATATCATAATCTATAATGACTTGTTCAAGAAAATATCGCATACGCTGAACTTATTAGATACAGATCTTAAGCAAGACAACTTTAGATATTCAATAAATACATTACTACGGACACACGCAGTAAATAGTACGGATAAGCAGACTACAGTGCATTTGGAGAAAGTCACATACAATCCATCCACAAATAGATTGGAAGCACTACAGCAAGCTACGAATGACAACAATAGCCGATCATGCCAGACTAAGGAGAGTTATAAATCAGACAGCTTTCAAGAGCTTATGAACAGTATACTACTAGACATCTATATAAGCAACATAGATAAAATACTGCTTTGTAATATAGAGTATACTTCTTACAAAATCACAATTCTATATGATCAACAGAGGCAGGATTTCAACATCTATCAGAAGAACATAAGATCGCATAAATTGATAGTACCAAAGACATACAATGACATCTCACTAGTCATAGAACCTCATATCATTACTCGAGGTGAATAAATACATTGCTCACGGATAAATAGCATCTCACTAGTCATAAACCTCATCGCGACTTATCATTCTACAATCACTCATGTACAGAGCAAGAGCATCAGATCATGCTATAATCATTCATGCACAATATACTCCATGCTTTTACATTTATGAACGATGCTATAGCTGAAGCACGGCTTGCAAGAGATAAAAAAGAATGGC
>CAZLVD010000005.1:40814-42819 GCA_964563095.1 uncultured Rickettsiales bacterium | reverse complement strand
TTTATGAACGATGCTATAGCTGAAGCACGGCTTGCAAGAGATAAAAAAGAATGGCCCATAGGTGCAGTTGTAGTATATGCAAATAAGATTATAGCCAGAGCTCATAATACAGTCGAAGTAGATCAAAATCCATGCGCTCATGCTGAAATATCCGCTATCAATAAAGCAAGACAATATATGTTAGAGTATTATCAAGAAAAATTCCTACAGGACTGTATTATATTTGTGACTATGGAGCCTTGTAAAATGTGTTTAGAGTATATGCGAACTGCAAGAATAGGGAAACTTATATATGGTACGCGCGCGCATAAGCTAGACACTTATCATATACCCACTATCGATGGGATTTATGAAAAGGAATGTGAAGACTTGTTAAAAACTTTCGGAGCTCAGCTACGAGATAAGTAATTCAATATGATATAGTATAGCGATGAGGAGTATATCAATGAGATATGTGAGTAGAAAAATTATAATAATCACGATTGCATTAATCAGCTACATAATCTTATTGCGAAATGGTATCCATACTCAAACTCAAAGCAATAATCACCATCTAGAACAGAATGCACATACATCATCAGAAGATCACATGTATCCATATGAGCATGATAAAGACTCTCATCATTCACAAATCATATCAGTATCTGATTTCCATAAACATCTTTCTAAACGTACTACACAGAGTTTGCTCTATGAAAAGGCGCAATTACAACTAGAAATACAATGTATACAAAATAAAATCAATGCTGATACTAAAAAAGCTACAGAAGAAGCTCAGAACGATGAAGATCTAAAAGCGTTAGAAAAATTATTACCTGATAAAGATGATAAATTCGCAGAACAAATCATATATCTACTACAAACGCTTATTGATCATCAAGTAATATTTAATCATTGCAATATTACAGAAATCTTGTATAGTCATAATCCAACGGTAGGATATATCTCTACTATGTTTCAAGAAATACCTGAAGATATCACAAATCTGGAAAATGCTATTGGCTTGATCATGTCTTATGTCAATATAGAAATGTATATCGTGCAATTCTTAGAATATCTAGCCAATACTGACTGTAATCATGCACAAATATTGAATTATTTCTTAATGAATCATGCTATACAAATCACTGAATCAAGAGCGGTAATAGATTTGTCAAAATTTGATATAGCTGAATTACGAAAGCTAGTCTATAAAACATATAATCTAGAAACTCATACATATGATGAAATGATATATCATCATGATCTCGAGCAATGGTTTGCACTAATTCTAGATACTCTAATCATATATACGC
The DNA here is from genome assembly GCA_964563095.1 of uncultured Rickettsiales bacterium. GTDB lineage: Bacteria > Pseudomonadota > Alphaproteobacteria > CAJXXZ01 > CAZLVD01 > CAZLVD01. The sequence goes on along the minus strand of CAZLVD010000005.1, from coordinate 41,524 downwards.
ATTTTGCAGCATCAAAATATATAGTGCAGCATATACACTCTAACTCACAATATACCATCGAATTAAAATTCAAAGATGATAGCATTATATACAATCAGAAAGATCAAAAATCTAATACTCAAATATGTTTAGCACATAAACTTACAAATCAATCGCATCATAATAATGTACAGATTATTGTATCAAGCGATACATGAAAGTAGTGCTGTTATCAATCTACTTCATGGCATAGCACTACATATCATCTCTACATGACAGAGCTATCTGATAATATTAAAGCTCTTGCAAAAATTCTGAGAGAGCCACCGTTTTCGGAGAGATAACAGTAAATGACTTATAGCATTCATGCAAAGGATACTATCACAGAAGCAACAATCTGCCAAACTAAAGCAACATGGCGCAGTTTACAGTAGTAATCCGCTACATTCATTGACAAGATACAAGAATATTACTATAGCATTAAATTATCATATATGTTATACTGATTTAATATATGAAAATTGCTTGTATCTGTATATTAATTCATACAATTGGAGTAAATAATAGAAATACCGAAGGACAGAAAAACAAAGCAACAGTCAAACAACTCAAACAGCAAGCGACTAGCAAAACTCCGCAGAAGCAGACTACAGCAGCAGAACAGAAAAACAAAGCCACAGTCAAACAACTCAAACAGCAAGCGACTAGCAAAACTCCGCAGAAGCAGACTA
>CAZLVD010000005.1:30733-40714 GCA_964563095.1 uncultured Rickettsiales bacterium | reverse complement strand
AGTCAAACAACTCAAACAGCAAGCGACTAGCAAAACTCCGCAGAAGCAGACTACAAAACCACAAGTATCATTCATGTATAGCTTCATATTATATTCTACGATATTGTATGTGCTGTTTGAGATATATAAGCCGATACGTAAAAAGATTCCTGTACAATCAAATCCAGCACATAATACTCATCTCACATCAAGTTTACCTGAAGATGCAAAGCATGTACCATCTAACACTCCTTCTGCGAAGACTCTCTTGCGTATTTCTCGTATTTTCATGTCAGAGGAGGCCTGGTGCGAGCAAACACGCAATGATCTATTATCTGAGTCTTATAAACAGCTGATCGAGCGTCAGAATTATAATGAACAAGAAGCGGAGATAGAGATGAATAAGCTGCGAGCGCATTATACGACATCTTATTGCAGGAAGTTCTTGGCAATATCGTTTACTGTATTACATAAAATATTCTCGGAACATAATTATCAATTAATGATTCAATACTATCCTCCTTTATACGTGCTACTAATACTGAATGCTGATTCTAGTCAACACAGATCTTATCCTATCAAGAATTTAGTGATTTTGAAGGATATACTGGGCAAACAATACTATAAATGGAAATTACAGATGTACGATCAAGTTAATATACTGAGATATCAAGACAATAAATGTATATTACAGCCACGCGATGTATCAATTGATGAAAAACTACACCAAGAAAGTGCTACAAAACTACTTTTTGTAGAAAATATACTCATGCACACAGTTCAAGGCCCAGGTAGCTTTTTCCATGGACATTTAATCACACGAATGCATAAGTATAAGCTAATAAAATATCACAATAAGCAAATAACCTTAGATTTTAGACTAATACCAATAAAAAGATTGATGAAATCTATAAAATTATCTTCTATAGATCGACATAATCAGATACACTTTGTGCTCTCTCAATATCCTACTAATCCTATGATATTTTTAATACATATCCTGCCAACTCTAATCTATCATACATGCTATAGAAATATACATGAGATTCTAGGTATACTAAATCTACCGAGATCAGACAGCAATCCTATATTTACTGTACAGATTTTACTAGACAGCAAATCATTCAGTCAAAATGAGGATATCAACAATAAGTTTAAGCAAAAATATCTTGAGAAAAAAGAATCATTAGAAACAAACATTAAAATGTATCAAGAAATAGTAAGCATAGCGCAGGATACTATTGATAACCAGGAAACTTTAGAGACATTATACAAGCAGTATAAGGACAACTTTCCATCAGATATAAGGTTACAGATCAACGCATTGGAACTCGTAACTAATAGGAGTACAACACAGGAAATCAATGATCTTAATAATCAACAGCCATTGTCATTCGAGGCATTTGCAGTAGCACGTAAAGACCAAGCACAATTACGCATTACAACTTCAAACATAGAAATAAAAAAGCTACAAACACAACTTGAGCGATTAAAACCATCATCGTCTATATCTGAAGAACTATTACAAGCATTAGAGAAAGAAGATTTTACTGATATGTTACAGATTCAGATAGATATACAAGAACAGCAAGAGTAAATTCAGATAGATATGTCAGTGATCTGTCTTTATAGTTATCTGCAGATCTCTCACATTATCTATTACAAAGAGTAAAGATAAACAATTTCATTATTGAGTATAAATATACAAGTTTCATTATTGGGATGCTAGGATTCGAACCCAGGATCGCGGGACCAAAACCCGCTGCCTTACCGCTTGGCTACATCCCAAACATCTCAGTATAGCATGTATAGCTCACTATGCAAATAGTTTTGTAACAGAATTTCGCATATTTATATATCAAATAAACTACATATATTTTGATTTTATAATAAGATATATAATATTTGACTATACCTTCAAATGATCTTCATATCCGTGAAGTAATATCGAATATCAAAATGCATATGGAATTGTTTTATTAATACAATATACTTTAATCATATGAATAAACTAATCTTACTACTATCGATTATATATGCAAAGAATATAAAATATATTCGTAGATCAAAAAATCAATCTATAAATAAGATAGTACAGTATAAGCGACCATTAGCAATCATCGGAGGCATTATAAGCGCTACAGCTGCAGGCATATATTATTATATAGGCCAAAAATCTGTTAAGCATATAGATGGCATTACTTTTGAAAATTTACCACCAATATATACTTCAAATTACTTCTTGAAATTAGAGAAACGTAGTCAGAATGAATGCTTTGATGAATTATTGATGAGTGCTGATCAATTCACGTTCATCAAACAAGATCAATTTACATATACAGGTAGCTATAATCCTGATCCTGAAGAGTATCCTGAGAATACAGTGTATAATGAGTATAAGCTATATCCAATACATCAGAAGTCACTATCAGAGTCTGTATATCCTCTATTGAAAGCTGCAGGTGATACCGAACGTATTCGCTCATTTGTACATCATTTACCGTTATTAATATATTTATATTACAAAAAGATAATAGTATCAACACTATCTGCAACTCATGCAGAAATCACTATAGATCTCTCTACTATAGATATGTTGAAGATAATCTACTTACAGTATTATGACAAGGATATGGAACAATATGATAAAGATTGCAATATAATATGGAGTCGGTATCACTGCGATACTAAGTTCGAGTTTTTACAGACTCATTTATTTATGATGATATTACATCCCTTACTCTCTAAGAATCTCAAAGACTATATAGGGGCATTTGCAACAAACAATCGTGCAATAGCAGTCAATATCATAGTATCAAATGATGATACTGCATTACATCCCTTACCCTCTGAGCCTCTCAAAGGCTATATAATGACATTTAAAGCAAACAATCGTGCAATAGCAGTCAATATCATAACATTAAATGATGATACGCATGATATAGATACAGACAAGATATGCGGCAATGATCTCGTAGAGCAAAATCCTCAATATGCGCCTACAGATATAAGTAATACTATATTAGCGAACATACCTCAAGACTGCTTAGACAATCTAAAGATTACCATAAAAAAGATCAAGTTCTCTCCAAAACATCAAACATATAGCAGCAGCTAAAAATGCGATATACTACAATATGAAAATTATTGTAACTCAGCAAGCATATCAAAAATTATTAGCACTCAATAAGCCTTACTGTCATATATACATCAAAAAAGGTGGCTGTTTTGGATTTCATAGTCAGATCATACTATCAGCACTCAATACTGATATCACGACACATTCTATCATTTCTAATGAACATACTCAGTCATCTATGATACATCAGCAAAATATCGACTCACATTCCGAAGCTATGCATTCAAATCCAACAATACTACTGGAACATTCTCAAAATGATACCATCACACATATTCCTTTACATGATCTGCAAATAATTCTACATGATACATATAATTTAGATATTACTTACACACTCACATATGTCGATACATTGCTTAAAACAGGCTTCGAGATATCTACTAATACAAATGGATGTTGCTGTAACAAATCTTTTGGGAAAAAGTATAGCAAACAAGACTGTTTAGGATAAGTACTATATACTTTATAAAGATAAGAATTGTTCTTTACAGCGCTATATGATATAGTAGATCATGAAATATATAATATTATTAATTGCAATGACAAATATCTATAGCGCAACACATAAAAAGGTACATTTTAGCAGAAAACAGATGCCTACAACAGATCGGCTATCCAAGAAGCACAAACAAAACATTGCCGGTGCAGCTATAGTGACAGCAGTATTAGTATTAGCAGTATGGAAATATACATGTAAAAATAATACAACAGCATCAAGCGTAGCGCCGGAGAGAGTAGAAGTAGTGCCGGCGACAGAAGCTGTAGCAGGGTCAGCAACACCTAGAGAAGTATCAGTGCCGGAGAGAGTAGAAGTAGTGCCGGCGACAGAAGCTGTAGCAGGGTCAGCAACACCTAGAGAAGTATCAGTGCCGGAGAGAGTAGAAGTAGTGCCGGCGACAGAAGCTGTAGCAGGGTCAGCAATACAATTAATACAGAGCAAGGGATTGAATCCTGAAGCAATACCATTCACACCGCTATCTACAAACATAGCGTCACAAGAATCAACTACCACACCAAGATCATCACAGCCAGCTATATCAGGCACACCACCAAGATCAACTACAAACATAGAAGCTACAACACCAAAAGAACGTCTAGATCAAATATACCACACTATCAAACGGTCTGCAAATAACACATTATCTTAATCACGATACCATTTAGGTGCATTATCATCAAAATATATACTATAACTAGTATCAACCATGACAACTTACATTTCAATATAAGATCAAACAAATACAACAAGCATTAATTGCTACATCATATCAACCATGACACTTACATCTCAATATAAGATCAAACAAATACAACAAGCATTAATTGCTACATCATATCAACCATGACACTTACATCTCAATATAAGAAATACAGCTATAAACTCAGAACCTCTTGATTAATACATAAATTCAGCATACAATACATTAATGCGGTTGTGGCGGAATGGTATACGCGCAACGTTGAGGTCGTTGTAGATGAATGTCTGTGGAAGTTCGACTCTTCTCAACCGCACGATTAATAAAACATACTTCAATTCAATACTCATCATCCTCGCATACAACCAGCCATGATTCATGATTTGCAACATACACTGCTGATTCATCCGTCATACCATACAACCAAGTCTCGACTCATCATCCTCGCATACTTCAGATATTCTCAAGAGTATATTTTTTAGATCTTTGTATTATATCGTGTATTTTACATGATCTTCTAGTCAATAGCATAATATCCAATAGCTATATAGAGCATCATTCAGCTCGTATAAAACAATCACCAATACATTCTCGACATTTAATGTATGCGCAGTTTCGACATATCCTCTGCATAATTCCTCTTCATAGATAGTATCACAAGACGTATAGTAATGTAGAATTTCATGTAGTCAAGCGCATCATTCACTGTAATACCCTGTATAATCATGAGAGATTTAAGATTCTTACTCTACATGTTTAAGACTTGTTTTATAACATCATATCAATATATAATGCGACTGATGTATCAATGCTATACTTAGCTTTTTTACCATACCATGCTACACTATACTATGACTCAGCAAAACGCAGACATTCTCAAAGATATACAGCAGTATGATCAAAAAATATCAGAGTTACGCGAGATTATTACTAGCTTTCAAAAAGGTAATATGCCTTTATCTCAGGCTGTAGAAAAATATAAGCAGAGCGAAATGTTATTAGACACCTGTAAGAAAACGCTTGATCAATTTGAACAATTGTTTGCAACTACATCAGTACAAGACACAGCTACATCAGATAAAGATAAAACTTTTGAGCAAAACATGAAGCGTTTAGATGATATAGTCCATATTTTAGATAGCAATACATCCGTTACTTTGGAGAATTTATATCAAGTTATGATAGAAGGTAAAAAGCTTATACAAACATGTAAAGCAGAGTTAGATAATGTTAAACATATTATTGAATATAGTGAATCTAATAAATAAATATTATCTAGATTGCATATATTACTATGTTCAATAATCCGACTGTATTGCATCATGGTATAAATATCCTTGACATATATAATTATACGTTAGCTCTCGCATGTACAATCCTATTCACATAATTAATTGTATCTTGGACTGTTTTGAATTTCTCTAAATCATCATTATGTATAGATATCTCAAATTCTTTTTCTATATCTAGAATAATAGTCATAAATACTAAGCTATCTATCTGTAATTCAGCATATTTCATCTCAGGAGAGACTTCAGTATGGATACGTTTGGATAATATATTCAATATGATATATGTAATTTCAATATCTTTCGCATGAGATGCCTCATCATTATGGTCGAATGGTAAATCAACATGTTTTAAAAATGAACGATCATCTGACATGTTCTATTTTATCACAACTATCAGTCTCATGCAATTATGACTACTATAGAGACAGTGCTATGTATACATGCTAATTGAGTTATTGAGATATATCGATACAGTACTCAATAAGAAACACATACTTTTACTATCTGAATTCCGCACACATATCATCATACTATTTTACGATGAAAGTATAGGTTATCTGTATCAAAAAACCACCGTATCTCTTGCCAAGCACACCTGTATCTCATGCAAAAATGTATATCAAAAACTACTGTATCTTTTTCAAACAACGTGCAAAGTTAATATGTTTGATATATGATACTACTCTCAATGGAGCGGTAACGATTACCTCTGACCAAGACGCATCTCTATTCCAATATTTCCAAAAATCAGATGATAATAATACATACTTAGGTCTACCAATCACACGTATTTTATCAATTGGAGGGAATTTTGATGGATCTCTGCAATCATGTGAACCACCCTTAGTGCGATTATCACCAATCACTACAATACATCCTTTAGGAACTGTACGAATTGCTGTATCTGAATATACATATTGCTTAGAATCATTTTGTATTAAACGCTTTGATCCATCTGGCATAATCTCATAATGATAAGATACTACTATAGCAGTCACATCATCAGTAACAGATCTTTCAATATTCAAATCTTCCCATTCTAATTTCTGTCCATTCAATACTATATGATTATTATCCATATAAAATGTATCGCCTTCAATAGCCACAACACGCTTAACTAGCGATTCAATAAAACCAAAGTTATCTTGCGTCCACACAATAATATCATTACGTTTAATTTCATGATTATTGCACGTAGGTAACCATGGGCATAATCTACCTATAGGCCACATCATTTCTTGACCTAATCCATAATGACAACGCTTTACAATCACTAAATCAGCAATACGCAATGTAGGTGTCATAGATCCAGACGGTACATACATCACATCGTAGAAAAATGTTCTAAATACAATAAGAAATAATATAAAAATGTAGCTGTTTTTTACATTAGCAAATGCATACTCATCCTCAGAATATACAAAAGTCTTAGGCAATAACGCTCTGTAATAAAACATAAATAATGATGCAATGAATAGCACTAAAAACGCTTTTTTAAACGCATTACCATGAAAAATTCCTGAACAAAATACATGATATCCTGAAATTAATGCGACTAATCCAGCTAAAGATAAGCTTGCATAATATAATGTCTTAGCATGCTCTGATAAATCTATGAAAGCACTTACATCTATAAATACTACATCAATAGCCATTGTACCAAACAGTAATACAAATGCTGCAAAACCAAATAGTAACCCGGCATCTAACGCAGACCAATATCCAACGAGCGCACATGCTATCATTCCAACAATGGTATACAAGCGTTTTTTTGCTTTAATATAAGGCTTGCTATCTATACCAAACCATCCTAATACATCAGCATCTTGGCAAAATAACATAAATAAAAATGCTAGCACAAGGCTCACTTTTACCACATTCAGCCATGTAGCTTTTTCGATGATAATTCCCGAACCATGATCTGTAGAGCCAGCCGCATGCATAAAGCCTGTAGGCATTAATAGTATGCTGTATATTACATATTTAATGCTTTTTAAGAGCCATTGTTTAGATTGTTGTAATATATTTGAAAACATAAGTCATTATAGCAAGAAAATCATAAAGAGCTATACCTAAAGCATGTATTAATTTGTAATAGCAATCTATTTTACTATCTTGTAAATACTATCTTCATATATTTCTTTCATTTGATCATCACACACATCTTCTACATACATAAATATAGTATTAATGTTACTATCACAGAAAAGTTACTTAAAGAAATCTACTAATTCGATGATTGCCCATGGGTTATGAGCGATATTAATCTTAACGATACGTGTATATCCACCTGGTCTCTGTGCGCATGCGGGAGCTACTTCTTTGATTAATGCATCTAATGCTTTATCATCTTGATGGAAAATAGCTAACAAGTGTCGATAAGCAGCAATATAATTCGCATCAGTTAATGATAATAAATGTACAGCTTTTGTAATCACCTTCTCACCATATACGCGTAACATACGTGCTTTAGGCAATGTAGTTTTAATTCTCTTGTGTATTACCAAGCTCTTAAGTAAGTTGAGAATCAAAGCTTTTCTATGCCCAGCTCTCATATTTAATTTCCAGTGTTTATTACCGTGATTCATAATTGAAGTGTAATATATTTCTAATAAAAGCGCAATAGAACGTTTTTAAGATTGTTATTATTATCCATATAAAAGCACTATATCGATTATTTTTTGTAATGACCATAGGATAAACACTAAAATAATTGGGGTATAATCTATATGCTCAAGAATTAATAATGGTCTAAGATACTTACATACATATATACCAGCATATTCTAAATAAGTATAACCTACGCTTAGATAATGATTTGTGAAATTATATTGCATTTTACTCATTACAAGCCACAAGATAGATCCAAGCATCATCATACCTAAAAGAGAGCGTATAACCTGCAAAATAATCACTAACACATACTATATTATGCTAGAGTGACTAAAAAAAAATTAATTGAACATAAAAAAGCTGAAAAAAATGCTATAGTACTTAATGTTTTTAAATAAAATATATGATTATATAGGTTTTAATAAACTATCACGCGCACAGTTAATGCAAATCACCACATATGTAGCGATACTAATGTCTGTATTAATTTTAGCTATCAAGCTCTTAGCATACAAATATACTTGCTCATGCACACTATGGACCATGAGTTTAGATTCCTGTTTTGATATCAGTATCTCATTTATCAACTTCTTGATCATTCGATATACAGCTAACAATATCACGCATAAAATGAGATATAGTTACGATAAAATATCATCAATCGCAGCTATTATACAGGGAATATTATTAGTAAGTATGCTATGTAATAATATTTTTGGTGTAGCACTTTTTGGCATTGGACATACTCATTCGCATGATGCTCCAAATAATGTTATAGGATTGTTATCAATAGTAGTAGCTACAATATTATGCTTAATTACCATTAGTATTCAGAGATACACCTTTGCATTGACACGCTCAAGTATTATCGAAGCAGATATGATGCATTATACATCTGATTTATTATCTAACTCTATTGTTTTTATATCATTATTAGTAGAAAAGTTTTATCATATACATAATCTTGATTATTACTTAAGCGTTATAATCTCGTTATATTTACTTAAAGGCGGTATCAAACTAATAGTCTCTAATGTAAAAATATTACTGGATTATAGAGAATATGAGATGTATGCGACTGTAGAAAAAATACTACTGAATAAGAATATTGAATACGGGAATTTGTTCGTGACATATTCAGGTATAAGAAAAATTATTACATGCGATATCTTAGTAGCTGAAAATAGCAACATGGAAGATATCAATATGCATATAAAGCATATACAAAAAAGCATATTAGCTACATTACATAAGCAACCTGCTGTGATTAAATTAACACCTGTGACATGTATACTAGAAGATATCACTGAATACGATAAAGCAAATGTCTCATGCTGTCACTTACACGCGCATTAATCTCATTAATAACCGTTCTACACTTGGTTTTAATCGATCAATCTTTATGAATCGCATGATGGTATATTTCTTGAGCTAATTTGACATATGTATCCACGGATATATGCTCAGCGCGCTGTTTTAGATCTATATCATGCTTTGCAAATATAGGTATCCATTCTGCAGGTATGATATTACTCAACATTTTACGCCTTTGTGAAAAACACACCCTCACAAGCTTATCTAATTGATGAAAATATTGCAAAGGATGATCTATAGAACCAGCGTAATCTGAACTGAACGGCTGTAGCTGTGGCGAATGTACATTTACAGGATGATCTGCAGTATGTGATAATATTGACTGCTGTAGCTGTGGCGAATGTACATTTACAGGATGATCTGCAGTATGTGATAATATTGACTG
>CAZLVD010000005.1:26163-30633 GCA_964563095.1 uncultured Rickettsiales bacterium | reverse complement strand
TACATTTACAGGATGATCTGCAGTATGTGATAATATTGACTGCTGTGGCGAATGTACATTTACAGGATGATCTGCAGTATGTGATAATATTGACTGCTGTGGCGAATGTGCGTCATCAAATTTCTCTGTATGTAGCTGATCTATATTGATACGTTGAGATTCAATATCTCGCGGGAGTTGATCTATATTGTAACTCTTAGGTTCTATAATCAAAAAACTTGACATAACCTTAGTGCGAGGTTTAAAAACATCACCATGTATATCAAAGCACATACGTACATTACAATAAGCCTGAGCTAGCACAGCTAAACGACCATAATGATCATCTCCAACTTTAGCACATACTCTCTGTGCCATCTCTTTTTGCACCAATATACAATATCTTTTAGCGAAATTCTGCAAGATGAAATCTATAATAAGTGGCGCGGAAATATTGTAAGGTAAATTTGCTATAAGAATAGTGTGAGGGTGTGAGAGTGTGGTGATGTGAGGGTATGTCTTCTCATACGCATGCTTCTGAACATGATTATATTGTCTCTTCTCTCCATCATTATGCGCATCCCTGATATTCTGCCAATTGATATGTAAAGCATCAGCCAAAAGACACGTCACATTTTGCCAGCGATGAGCTAATTGCGGCTGTAAATCAGCATCTTTTTCAATACAAATTACCCTTGCATTACCAGCTGCTTTGCTAATTTTATCAGTCAAAGTCCCTAACCCAGGACCTATCTCAAAAATAGTATGTATCTGATCTATATCATCATAATCTGTAATCGAAAATTTTATAATTCGCTCCAAATAATCCTGATTAAATAAAAAATGCTGCCCAAGGGATTTTTTTGCTTTAATCTTATCTGAATTCATACATTATTATACATGCAAATGTCAGGTATAGAAGAGCTGGGTATATTCGTATAGTATAGAGACAAGAGTTTATGTATGTACATCGTATAGATAAAAGTTACTGTAGATTAGCGCTCATAATACTCTACGTTATTCTCATAAAATATAAATATATCCTCAAGATGTATGAAGATTTCGTAAAGCATTATGTTTTCTTAGTCTAAATATAAAAAATTCATTTATCAGTATACATTCTGATATACTAATGCATGGATACTATATTCGATCTTGAGATACAAACCGAGATGGAATCTGAAAAGCAAAAATGGCGTTCTTTAACTAAGCAACTTGCCAAATATCAAAAAGCATACGATGATGGTATGCCATTGATAGATGATGATACATATGATGATTTATTATTACAATTACAGTCACTTGAAAAAAAATACGGAATATTATCAGATAGTCCTACAATCACAGCAGGATATAAAAGCAATGCAGTCGCGGATGTAGATCAAGCTGATAAGCAAGTACAAAATGCACGGCAAGAATCTGCAGATGCTATACAGACAACAAATACATCCAGCACGACACGTGCCAATACAGAAAATGTAATACATATGCAAAAAATGCTCTCCTTAGATCAGTATAAAGTATTAAATATGAGTACTACTGAAGTAGAAAAAGGTATATCTTCATTCATGCAAAAAATTAATCGTTTTCTAGGCACAGATACATTCTATACACTAATCTGCGAACCAAAAGTAGATGGCGTATCATTAAGTCTGAGATATGAAAATGGAAAATTAGTGACAGCTGCATTACGTGGAAATGGTATAGAAGGAGAAAATGTACTAGCAAATATAATACATCTCAAGATACCTCATGAAATTAATATACAACAAACATTAGAAGTACGAGGAGAGTTATTTATGAGTAAAACTACTTATGCTACATTGCAGGCAAAAGGTATCACTTTTGCATCTCCAAGACATGCTGTATCAGGCTCTGTAAGATTGCTAGATCCGGAAATTTTTGCTCAGCGAGGCATTCAGTTTGTAGTACATGGTATTGCTATGGAAAATTATAATTATCTATTTGATACATATCATGAGCTTATAGCATGGCTAGAATCTCAGCATTTTCCTACTTTTCAGACATTACTGCAAGCACAATTAAATGATAATATATCTAATAATATACCTAATACTATCACTCATGATCATAATGCAATAATCTCATGCAGTACCGGTCCAGATCGCACTCAGTATCACACAGCAGAGCATCCAATCAACACAGAACTTACATATTTTCAGGCTACCGTAGCGCATTCGCTGAATGATGCTGTAGAGTATTTCAAGAAAATAGATATTGTAAGAGAAAATCTGGATTACAATATCGACGGGGTTGTATATAAACTAGATAACGTAAGGCTATATCAAACATTATTGTATAGTCATAAATATCCCAGATATGCTTTTGCTATCAAATTTCCCAGTAAAAGCAAAATAAGTACCATTACAGGAGTGCGTTGGCAGGTAGGTCGGACAGGTATTGTAACTCCTGTAGTAGAAATTGAACCTGTACATATTGATGGAGCGAATATTGCAAATATCACCATGCATAATGTAAGTGAATACGAACGATATAGCCCTATGATAGGAGATATAGCTGTAATTGAAAAAGCTGGAGATGTCATTCCTGCAATTATCGATGTTATACATATGAATGAGCGGCATGCGGATGATGCGATGGGTATGATGGGTGATGCTGTAGATGTGGCGGATGTGAATGATGCGCAGAGTATGGATAGCATAGCAGATATGGATGGCACAGCAGATATGGATGGCACGAAGGGTATGAGTGATGTGGCGAATGTGAATGATACGCAGAGTATGAATGATGCGCAGAGTATGGATGGCACGAAGGGTATGAGTGATGCGATGAGTGTAATTATCGAGCAGATACATGATATGATTCCAATACCTCCAATACCAACTACATGTCCATCGTGTAAAAGCTCATTGATACGTGATTCTAAAGTGCTTTTATGTACGAATACTGACTGCAGAGGTAAACTCATCGCTCAACTTATATATGCATATAGTCGTGACTGTCTAAATATCGAAGGTCTCGCAGATCAGAAAATCGTTTTTCTTTTTGATCAAGGCTTATTGAAGTATCCTGTAGATATTTTTAATCTATCCAATACGTGTATCGAGCGACAAATTACACTGGAAACTCTGCCAAACTGGGGACGTCTTTCTACTAAGAATCTCTTTATACAAATTGAAAAAGCAAAAAATATTACCTTTGATCGTTTTTTACTGACACTAGGCATTGAGCAGCTTGGTAAGCGTATGTCTGAAAAATTAGCTCATATATCTAATAATTGGCATGATCTTATACAATATCTGTCAGCAGAGACACATATAGGTCTTGGTATGCAACTTAAAACAAACATTTTAGAATATCATCGCAAACATTATGAGACTATAGTAGCTTTGCGGAAACATATCACTATCATTGCACAAGAGAAAAGCACATATACAAATATTCGCGTGGTCTTTACAGGTAAATTCCAAATATCTAGACAAGCTATGAAGGAAAAGGCACAACAACATGGTATACATGTATTCGATTCTATGTCGAAAAATATTACATACTTGATATATGGAGAAGATGCAGGCTCAAAATTAAAACAAGCGCAAACATATGGAATTAAATGCGTTACTTATAACGAATGGCAGAAAATATTATCAGAACTGCCTTGATATGGATAAGGCGATATCTCGTTAGTATGAATGTGATAGGCTGTGATTGTGCATATTGCATTGCTTCTTGAATGATTGCTCATATTTGCACGATACTTATATATAAATACTCTTCATATTATATTAATACATACTCTTAACTATTACACTACGGTATCTATACTACTCTAAACGAAGAACCGCATCCGCAACTTTTGAAATTCTTATTCTTAAATACGAATTGAGCCATGACATCATTAGCAGTATAATCTATCTCTAAACCTATTAAAAACATCATTGAAGCATTTGGTATATAGAATGAGATGGATTTATGCGCATGCTCTGATTTATGCGAGTAAATATATTGAAATTCCTCAGATAACTGTACTGCTTTAGAGACTCCAGAATCACTGACAGTCTCAGTATGCTGATGAGTATGATTATCATATCTATGCTGCATAAGAGCGATATTCTGCGTAAGATTGGGAACAAGAGTATCTGATACTTGCTGTGCGCTTGATTTATCTTCATCTTTATATTTAAGCTCTATATCATACTCATTCCCTGCACACCCTCCTGCTTTAGAGAATATCTTAATACCTACCGCATCCTTATGAGCTTCTAAAATTTGTGTAAAGCGTGCAAAGGCAGAATCTGTCAGAGTAAATGGAGAGGTAACAGATGATTGTGAATTTGAGAGAAAATTTAATCCAAATACAGATGAAGATCCAGATACTGTATTACCTTGTGCAGATGTAGTTGTTTCAGTATGATGATTACCTGGCGCTGATGTAGTTGCTCTCATGTGCGGTTTTGTACAACACTCTGCACCTCTAGTAGCATCTACACGACAGCTAGCTTCAGTAGCATC
>CAZLVD010000005.1:12740-26063 GCA_964563095.1 uncultured Rickettsiales bacterium | reverse complement strand
TACAACACTCTGCACCTCTAGTAGCATCTACACGACAGCTAGCTTCAGTAGCATCTGCAATAGTATTATTACAACACTCTGCACCTCTAGTAGCATCTACACGACAGCTAGCTTCAGTAGCACTTGTAATGATAGTAGTATGTAATTCTTGTCTTATCTCGCCTCTCTCATCTAAATTTGCAATATCATGCATTTCTGTATAGTCAGCTTTGACAGTATTATCTTGCTTTGCATTATAATTTTTAATTGCACGCAATACACCTCTCGCAGCTAAGACAGAGCAATGTAATTTAATAGCTGGTAATCCAAGCTCCTCAGCAATCTCTTTATCTGTCAGATTTTGCGCAGCCTCTAGAGTCATACCTTTTAATTTTTCGGTAGCAAGAGATGTCGATGCTATAGCACAACCACAGCCAAAAATTTTGGATTTCACATCTTTTATAATCCCTTGTTCTACAAGAATTTGTATTTTCAACATATCTCCACATGCTGCATTTCCTACAAAACCTGTACCTACATTTTCAGATTTACCGTCTAATGCACCTATATTATTAGGATTTTGAGCATGCGCCATAATTTTTGGATTATAAGTCATGCAATATCTTAACATATTATTATCTATTATGATTTGAAATATATTAATCATCAGATACGCTATCATTATACATGAATAAATTATTATATATATCTTGTATTATAAATATATTCAGTAATATACAGGCTAAGAGTAAGCTTTTATATTCTAAAACTATACATAATTTCAAAACACATAAAAAATACTATAATCGCAACTACATCTGGTATATTTGCAACAGCACTCATTAGTCATTTGTATCATAGCAAACAGACACGTATAGTAAGTACTACTAATAATAGTCAGAGTAGTCAGATTATTAAATCTATGAATGCTACACAGACAGAAAAGCGTAATACAGCAGATAGTACTACACAGACAATCGAGTCACTATCTATGCATATGCTTGGACAGAGCTCATCAATGGTAAGACGTAGACCAAAGTCAATTCAAGCAGCTGATACAATAAAATATACTGCCACATGCAATCAAACTATTTACAGTCCGCACATGAACAGTCCGAACGATATCGTATGTGAACAATATCTGCAAGACTTCAGCAATGAATTAACTCTATTTACACATAGTAGCTTTCAATGCAACATACAGTCTGAGCAATTTAGTATTGATATTAATAAAACCTCAGCATTACATAATCAAGATAACAAATATATTGTATCGATAATGATCAATCTATCTTCAGACTTCCAAAAGCATAATGCTCCGATGATATATACAACGTTCCAAGATTTTATAGAACACATAGATACTCATATATCTACTAAACAATATACGTTGTTTAAATCTCCGATTCTACCTAATAATAAGTATGTGAATAAAGACATCATATATAAATTATCATTTTCGTTGCCTCACAAGAATCCACATGAAATAACATCAGAAATATTTCAGAAGTTTATACAACCTCAGGGTAACTACAATTTCACAGTTTAATATAATATACAAAAGCTTCACAAATCACAATATATTATCATGATAAGACTTGTAAGATCATGTAGTTTATAAGCATGATAGCATTGTATTTGTGAGTTGCTATGTGAAGAATATATCAGAAGACTGCCTATTATAACGCTATAGCATGATAGTATTGTATTTTATGCATAAGTTCTGACTATAAGAATACATCAGTACATGTAGTATATAATTATCAGCACAGGTCGTGTATATTCAGATCCATGCGATACATGAGAAATAAGATAACATGCCAATAATGCTTTAATGATTGCTTATACAGTTACATGATTTACATATATTAGAAATAAGGTAACCATGCCATTTTACGAGCAATCTTGATTTGCACCTTGATCTGTCTCATGAAAGCATCTGTACAGAATTTTGTTAAGTATTGTACTGATTTTCTAGATAAAATCTTACCTCTTTCAGTTGTCAATAAACGCAAGATATTAGGATGTTTGAATGTAGCATGCTTTGTCCAGAATTCTGCTGTTCTCTGTCTATAATCTTTTTCATTAGCAATTTCAAATGATACAGATTCAAAAGCATCAGCTGTAGTAACTGCATTAATCATGTGTCTATGTAAATCAGCTACAAATTTCAATGAATTATCTAGCTCAGCTACTAATTCCGGCTTATACTCTATAGCAACATACGCATATCGCGCTACATTACTTTTCTTTACCTTGTATTTCAAAACGATTAAATCGCCTACGGAACTTTTTACGATCTTACCACCAGTCTTGGCAATATTATCGCACAAAGTATTTACTGCTTCCTGTGTCTGTTCTGATGTTAGGTCACAGTTATATAGCAAATGCAATTCATACAATCTCATATGAATTTAGTTATACCATATTTCAGCTATAAACACAATGATCGATACAGAAGAATACATACATATCGTCTCTGGATATATCTAAGCATATAACATTGCATGTAGTGTATAACAATACTGCATTCATGTATCTAATAATCTAATATATAGCATTCATGTGAGGTCTAAAATGTATCAGCATAACGAATAATATTATTTTTAGATCCGCATGTAATTCCATGTACCGCCATTTATACTAATATTATTATGTCAATAGAAGATCACATTTTTACTCACAATCAGCACTTCTATGTCTATATAAGACACACACATTAAGCCTCATTAATCAGCTATCTTTTCAATATTAACATCAGCTATCTCACACATACATTAGACCACCTATACACTGCCGCACGCATGAATACACACTGCCGCACGCATGCATTATCGAATCATTTACTTATTCAACATTAATACCAACAATATTGTCACCAAATTCACTACTTTAATTAACGGATTGATTGCAGGACCTGCAGTATCTTTACATGGGTCGCCAACAGTATCACCTGTCACGGTAGCAGCATGTGCGGATGAATGTTTCCCTCCATGATGTCCTTTTTCTACATATTTCTTAGCATTATCCCATGCTCCACCTGCATTTGTAAGCATTAGAGCTAAGAATACACCACTAACTAATGTACCAACGTTCATTCCAGCATAAATTAGATATATAGCTGAAGATTTGTACATTACTAAACATAATACTGGAATAACTACAGGGATAAGAGCAGGAATCATCATAGCTCTGATAGATTCTCTTGTTAAATAGTCTACTGTATATTCGTAATTTGGAGCAACATTACCATGTAAAATCTCAGGATATTTCTCAAATTGTTCACGTACATGTTTTACAACTTCTCCTCCAATAATACCTACATATTTCATATTAAAAGCACTGAAAATGTAAGGAATCATTCCACCTAATAATACACCTACTAAAATCCAAGGATTATAGATTACCAATGTCTGTACAGGTATTCTTAATTCAACTACATACAGTAATGTTAATATACATGCGCATAATGCAGCTGAGCCAATAGCATATCCTTTAGTAATAGCTTTTGTAGTATTTCCTACAGCATCTAATTCATCAATAACCGCACGAGCTTTCTTATCTATACCAGACATTTCAGCTATACCTCCAGCATTATCTGTAATAGGTCCATATGCATCTAAAGTCATGATCATCATAGTCATAGAAATCATAGCTATTACAGCCATACCAATGCCTAGCAACGACGCTAAATGATAACAATATCCAATGGATAATATGATAGCTAATGTGATAGCAAAAGTTGATTCCATACCTACCGATAGTCCATAAATGATATTAGTAGCATGACCATGTGTAGCGGATTCGGCAATACTTTGTACAGGTCTATATGATGCATCTGTATAATATGTTGTAATAATAATAATTGCTAATGTGAGCAAAAATCCAACCATAGCACATGCCGCTAATGATAATGGAGTAATCGCAGCAGAATGTGATACTAATGGATTTGATGTGAATAGTTTCAAAGGAGTAGTAAAAGTTCCAAAAGAATACTTAGTTAAGCCTAATATAGCTAACATGCTTGCGATCACAGATCCTACTATCATTTTATACAAACTTGTAATCATATCATCTTTGAATTTAAATAATAATGTAGCAATCAGTCCAATTAATGATGTTACAGCGATAATATTTGATGCAAAGAATAAAATATTCAATACATCAGGAGTATGAGACCAGCAATATGATATAATCTGACCAATTGCTACTATAGATACTACAAAAGTCTCGAACACATCAGATGCCATACCAGCGCAATCACCTACATTATCACCTACATTATCAGCAATAGTAGCAGGATTTCTTGGATCATCTTCCGGTAAGGATTTTTCTAATTTACCTACTAAATCAGCTCCTACATCAGCAGCTTTGGTAAAAATACCACCCGCTACACGTCCAAAAATAGAGACTAATGAAGCACCTAAAGCTAAACCGAAAGTTGTATCACGCACTACATGTATCGCATGCATAGATGTGCCGCCATTATATATTGTACGTAAACCAGGTATGAAAATTGATAATACAAGCGCTAATAAACCTAGACCTGTCACTATACAACTAATAATCGCACCAAATGACACTGATGTTTTTGCAGCGTCAGCCATAACATCTCCATGAGTATCCAAACCACATGCTTGAGCAGAAATCAGTACATTTGCATGCACTGCTACCATCATACCTAAAATACCTGCAAGACTAGATAAAACCGCACCTAAAATGAAACCATAAGTCATAGGCAGACCGAATTTCCAGAGTAAAAGCAACGTAAATAAAGCAGCTATTATAGCCACTGTACTGTACTGACGACGAAGGAATGCATATGCTCCACGTTTAATATATGTAGCGATTGTGCGCATCTCTTTTTTGCCAGAGTGTAATGTATTTGTCAAGTATAACATTCTGCCTAAACCAACAGATAGTAAAATCATGCCTGTTGCAGAAATAATCATTGCGGGGATCGTAATAAATAACATAAAATAAGTATACAACTTTTATATTTCAATACAATATCATCATACATGAATAACAGTCTATCAGGCGGCACGAAGGTCTATTACTACTGCCTAATACTATAAACATGCTTTAATAAATGCGTTAAATAACGGATGACCTGTTGATGGTCTGCTTAAAAATTCTGGATGACATTGCACACCTATGAAGAATTTCTTATTATTGTATCGCATGGAATCTATAAATGTATTTTGCGCCTTGGCAATATTCTGAAAATCTACTGTATTATCAGTAATATCACATGCAGCGACTATCTCTAGACCCTGAGATTGTAGTAGATCACAGTATTGCTTATTCAACTCATATCTATGCCTAAAACGTTCATGCATGTTCTTAGTACCATAAATCTTTTCTAGCTCACTACCGGGCTTGAGCTGACTTCTATATTCACCCAAACGTATAAATTCTGTAATTTTAGAGGTATTTTTATTCTGCAATACTTCTGGCATTAAATGACTTATCATGTCGATGATTTTATGCTCATAATCAGCGAATTCTGCAGAACCAGAATCTGTCAAACCACATAAATTTCTAGCACATTCAGTAGCCATCAATTGCATACCTAAACAAATACCAAGCAATGGTTTATCATTTACACGAGCATATTCTATAGCTTTGATCATGCCTTCTATACCTCTAGAACCAAATCCACCAGGTACAATCACTCCATCAGCTGCTTGTAATACTGCCCATGTATGCTCATCATTTTTCTCTAGTAATTCCGCATCAATCCATGATATATGTAATTTCCTACCAGCTAATACTGCAGCATATAATAATGATTGTCCAACAGATTTATATGAATCTTCTAATTGTATATACTTGCCTACTAAAGCTATATTTACAGTCTTTTCAGCAGTTTGTAATGTATTAGATAATGTTTCATATAATTCTATCTGTTTTAGATCTATAGGATTTGTTATCTGAAAATATTTACAAATAGCCTCGTCTATACCATTTTTACGATACATCAGCAACATATCATATAAATTCGCTTCATGAGTAGACAGAAAAACATTGCGCAAATTGATATTAGTAATACTCGATAATTTCTGCTTACATTGCTCAATACTATCATGCTCAACCTCTGTTCTACAAATTAACATCTTTGGAGTAATACCTAATCCAAACAAATTCCGTATAGAATGCTGTACTGGTTTTGTTTTAAATTCCATGGTTGCTTGTACAAATGGTAAATAGGCTACATGTATAAACAATGCATCATATTCATCTTTATTTGAAATCTGACGCATAGCTTCATATACAGGCATACCTTCCATATCTCCAATAGTACCGCCAATTTCACATAGCAATATATCGACATCATCGGTATTAGCTAATAAGCTATGATGAATATGATCAACTACATGAGGCACTACCATGACTGTAGAGCCATTATAATAACCTTGACGCTCACGTGTGAGTATGTCCCAATAAATCTTACCGGAAGTCAGATAATCATTAGTAGAACTTTTCTGATCTGTCAAACGTTCATAATGACCTAAGTCGAGATCTGTCTCAATACCATCATGAGTTACAAAGACTTCACCATGTTGATTTGGATTCATTGTACCAGGATCGATATTCAAGTACGGATCATATTTACGAACTAATATTTTTAAACCTCTAGCTTTGAGTAATGCAGCTATACTAGAAATCGCCACGCCTTTACCTACACCTGAACATACACCACCTGTAACGAAAATAATTTTTTTAGTTTTAATAAACAATTTGCCTCCTTATAGGATACATTATTTCAGTTCTTATGCAAATAAGACACTACTATTGCAGTATGAAATATTATTTTAGTATAATAACCATGATGTTAAAAATTACTTTATTGCTCTTTGTAGCGCAAATCGCTGCTATACCTGTTGAAAAACCTGGACAGTATATAGCATTGGGAAAACAGTCCGAAAAGGACAAACATGAATTTAAAGCAAGACAGGAGCAAGTTGCTCGATCTGGTCATCTAATGTCTCAAGAAGAAATTGACAATAGTCCTGCAGCACAAGCGGCATTGAGTGCACAACCAAAAACAGACAGAGAACTCGAAGAAGAATCGCACAATCATGCATTAGAGATTTATGAGCGTTTGCAAAACTTGAAGGGCCTACCAGAGCATATGCGGAATCAGCTTGATGATACCCGAGACCACATTAAGGAGGACCTACGTGAATTGAAGGAGAAATATCCTGATTTTGAGCCGAAGCATCATCCTGATCTTGATATACAAAACGGCGAACGGATCAAGGACAACATGTGTACAATAATGTAAAAATCAATAATCCAGCAGACAAGAATAAAAAATATTAACACAAGTTTAACACTGTTCTTGAGATATCATCAGGAAGATTTAGTACAAGACAAATAAATTTTTTATAGACAAAATAAATCATCCAGCAGACAAGAATAAAAAATATTAACACAATTTTAATCACTACTGATTATTATATACGCATGAAGTACACTAGTAAACTTTTACATTTCGCTGCAGTAGCATTATACACATACACATCAGGAACTAAATCAATCGTCCTTCCTGAAGTAACCGCATTGACCAAAAGCGGAATACTGTCAAAATATTCTCTAATAGCTGGAGCGGATGCTAGTAGTCGTGAAGGCGTAGAAAAAGAATTGCACATCGCTTTGCAAAAGTCTAAACGTAACACTGGCATGTCTACAGAGATATTGCCTGGCATGTCTACAGAGAAGATCATATTTAAGATGCCTGAGTTTGCTAATGATATCCATTATGATGTGCTAATAAATATAAATAATTTTTATACTATAATACGCAATCCTACTACTCAGAATACACTAGTTCTTAAATTGATCTTTAGATTATTGTATCCTTTCATGGAGCAAACTGTTCTTGATCCTGCAAATGCTCCAGCACTACAGAATTTAAGAGACAACTTAACTGCTAGAGTTGCTCGAGACAAGATTACAGTAGCATCCTGTGTCAATGAGTTAGAACAAGATATTTTTGATGGACAGGCTTCAGAATCTACTAATATACTCGGTAGATTACAATTTTTAGCTTATGTAGAAAAAGCCGTAGATGAATTAGATAAACTACATGGTATTCCCGCTAAGAATTTAGCTACTTTAGAAAATGAGCCTATGCAAAGACCGTATCAGACGTTAATTACAAATAATAAAGAAGATGATACCACACGCTTCAAGCAAGCTATATTTAATGCGTTCAAATATACAACATATCCATTAGATCTAATATGTGCATATCGCGATACAAGCGGCGATACAACATATTGTTATAATACATACGCGCATAATAACTTTCAAAACATTATATGTGCATGTTATGTACAACTATTAGCTAGAAGTCTTGCTTATCATACAATACTCAAAACGACAGCTAAGCAAACACGTGCTAAAGATCCTGCTCAGGATATAGTTGATATTATTATGAAGGCACCTATCAATACTAACCCTCCTTTATACCCTCATCATATTGCAGCATTATTACGAAACACTATATACGACAATAGGCGAACACCAGAATTAGATGACTTAGTGCGGACGCTTACCAAACCACACATGAGTTCTCTATTATCAATTTTGTGCGACGAAGTACGAGCTCTAATGACAAGCCCATATATGATGAAATATAATCAAATGCCTGAACATCTATTACATGAAACTCTGCAATCTCGAACAAAGCCAGATCAGTCAACTATAAATCAGACAAGCAATATACCCAGCATACACACCTGTATATGTTTATTGACAGCATATGGTACAGAAACACCATGTCATCCATTATCAAAACAGCCCATGCATGAATGTACAGTTAATACAGCTCGCTCTCTCAGATCAATTATATTTACATCATCTAGTAAATTCTTAATAGAAGCACGTCAATATGCAAAGAATAAGATCTTTGGATTAACACAATGCTTAGCAAAAAGAACATTGATCAATATGTCTCCTGTACTTATAAAGAATATATTAGAATCATCAGAGCTCATGTTGTCTGCTATCAATGAATATACCTATCTATCAGGCGGTGAGAGTATGCAAATCTCTGCAAAGAATATTGTATCATTACCATATAGTCTACAACCATTATTATTTACTATAATGTTTCAGACTGAACGTTTTAATAGAAAATATCTAACAACAAAATCAGTTCCATTACTAGATAATAATGGTATACAGAAAGGTGTGAAGAGTATAACTACTATAGCATCATTATTTCTTGAAACTTCTGTATTTTCAAAAGATACAAAGAATAACCCATGGTTAAAACTAGCTGAAGATTTTTTTGGGAAATATAATCAAATATCATTTTTTGATTTACTAGCACCTGAATACAATATTGATAATAATTGTTTAGGTATTAAGATCTACAGGAGAATAATAGAGATATTGCTGAATATAGTCTCGGTAACCAAGTATGGATATGTTTTACAAACCACAATAACATATCAGATTGCTACTCCAGCATTAGATAAAGATTTTGACACTACATCTCAGGAGTATCAGTATGTTCGTGATAATATATCATCAGATATACGTGTAACACATAATTTAGAGTCTATTATAAATAATATGTATGCAGATTATAAACAAGCTGTAGCAAAACAAGCTCAAACAGAAGCAATATTAAAACAAGCTCAAGAAGCTTACACAGTAGCTAATGATGCAGTACAAATAGCTAAAACCTCAGAGGATAAAAATGCAGAAAAGATCAAAACATTGAAAGACCAAAAGGCTCAAGCTGAGAAAGTATTACAAGTAGCTCAACAGAATCATCAAAACGCTATAGCACGCGTAAACGATGCGACAGGTATGCTTCATAAAGACAGTTGTATCATATACAATAATATAATCTTTTTATTACATGCGCATGAGTGTTCTACTCCTGAGGAATTAACAAGATTAATGAATACAGCTACAACCAAAAGAGATATTCAAATACCTACTAATCTTGACGAATTTGTAACATATCTAAGAGATCAATTAAATATTGTAATACCTGAAGAATTATTAAATTTCTGGAAATAACTAACCTTCTAGATATATATTGATCATTATCATATTAATCTTATTACAGAGTCAATTATATTCATTTTGCATCTAATATTGCGCATCTAATGTATTTTTTCATGCAACATCATTCAACTCATAACATCAGTCCGCTCATATAGCATTTTCTTACATAGGTATATTACATTCTCATAACAAAACTATATACTTAAATATGCAAATACATATACTCACTCTTTTCCCACAAGCTTTTCCTGGAAGTTTAGAGTTATCTATCATCGGTAAGGCGATTAAGAATGGTTTGGTAAAAATTCATGTATATGATCTTAAAGATATAGCGACAGAAATCGATGATACACCATATGGAGGCGGCTCAGGTATGATCATGCGTCCAGAAATCATTCATAATGCCATTATAAAACATAATTTGCAGGATACATATAAAATATATCTCTCACCACGAGGACATGTATTTAATCAGGCTACAGCACAAGCTATGAGCGTCATGTCAAAAGATATGCTGATATTATGCGGTAGATATGAAGGCGTAGATCAACGAGCTTTGGATCATTGGCAATTTCATGAACTCAGTCTTGGTAATTTTATCTTATGTGGTGGCGAGGTAGCTGCTCTTGCTATATTAGAAGCATGTATACGTTTAATTCCGAATGTAGTAGGCAATAAAGACAGTCTCAAACATGAAAGTTTTGAAAATAATCTATTGGAGCATAATCATTACACGAAACCTGAAATATGGACTGTAGAAGATAAAGAGTATAGAGTGCCTGAAGAATTATTAACCGGACATCATCAACAAATACAAGCCTTCCGTAAAGCACAATCATTATTCCTTACATCTGAAGTAGCAATGATCAGGAATAATCAGAGTACATGCGATTGATATAAAGGATAGATTGAGCATAGTATAGATATTGATATGTTGAATAGCTATGCATGGATTGATACATATTGGTCACGATAGATACAAGCCTTCCGTAAAGCACAATGATACAAGAGACAGGAGTTGATGTGAAGTATAGATTTTCGCGATTATTCCTTACATCTGAAGTAGCAATGATCAAGCAAAAATAGAATAGTGCTATTTAGATATTTAAAATATACTTGAGTTGATATTATGCTGTAGTTTTAATCATTATGTTTAAATATCATTTGTTCTTTCTATAAAAGATCAGTCTTATATTAAGAATCAAACTAGAAATTTTATCTTTTAATATGATTCTATTAAATATTATAAATGTATAAATATACTTCAAAGTATGTAGTAGATTACAATTATATATATGATATATCTATAAAAAGCACTGAGATTATTTTAGAATCTATTAATGTTAAGATTAATAGCAATACATTAATGTAAGTACATATGGTATATTTTTACTAATAAGATTTCGCCAAAATTTTTTAAAATAATATATTATAATCTAATATTTCTAAATATATAGCTAAATACTCTAATTACCATACAAGTAACTTTTATAATTATCAAGGTAATTAAGTTTAATTAAGCTGCTTCAGTATCTGATGCATCTGACTTTGCCTTCTTATCTGAACTATCTAAACTATCTGAATTATCTGATGCATTTTCTGCAGCCATCCGTTCATCATAGTCTAGCCCATTTTCATATACATTATAAAAACCCTTTGCAAAATAAGCAACACTAGCAACAGTTACTGCAGCTTGCCAGAAACTACCACCCTTACCTGCATCACAAGTAAGTAACATACTTAACATTATTATTTTCATCATAATGCGATACTATATGCTAGTATGATCAGAAAATCAAGGATTTCTTTCACAGAATACAATTTTGCTTTGAAAATACATCAAAGATTGATAATATATGCATTTTTTGACTATATGTCTTAGTTTATCATTATGTACGAGCATTTTTTTTATTTTGTATCTACATCTATTTTATAAGATTTACAGATGCGCTATAAGATATGCATTGTATCATTGCATTAAATCTCTACCTTATCATAATTACAGCTGATCATCTTAAAAACGCAACATTTCGCATAAAAACACATACAAAAACTATCAAATATATATCTTTAGAAAAATATAATTGAAAAAATATCACATAACCCTTTGTTTTCTATTGGAAAAAGTGCATAATATATGTATGACTAATAGAATCCAAGCTATAGGTAAAAGATTGCGTAGAGTAGGTGTAAATCTATGGGAAGACGCTAAGAGTCCAGTAAATTTAAGACCTTTTAAGCCAGGTGTACATGGTAAAAAGAGAACAAGAACATCTGCGTATGCTCTTATGTTGAATGAAAAACAGAAGATTAAGTTATATTACGATGTATCTGAAAAGGTTTTACGTAATACATTCGATTTAGCATTGAAAAATAAAACAGATAATATTTTCGATACTTTCATAGGATTATTAGAGCGTAAGATTCAGACTTTTGTATATCGTATGAAATGGGCAGGAAGTATGGCTGCAGCTAGACAGTTAGTAACACATGGTCACGTATTGGTAGATGGCAAGAAAGTAGATATTAGATCTTATAAATTAGCAGCTGGTCAGAAAGTTTCATTAAAAGAAGATACACGTGAATTTAAATGCGTACTAGAGGCTATGAAATCATCTAAGACTACACCTGAATATATTCAGATTGATAGCGCATTCGAAGCACAGTTAACTCGTATACCTACATTTAAGGAATGTCCATCATCAAAAGTATTAAATCCGAAGGCAATTGTTAACTTAATGCGTTAATCTAAATATAGCAATAATCAATACATTCATCTCTATATTGTAATACAAATTCTTTCATCTTATGCATTATTCATGCTATAACTTTTTCGCATTATGTATAATCTGCTATCAGATATTATCTGTCTGTATGAATATACATACTTTATAAGATCATCTAGCAAATATATTTATAACATATGATTATATTGTATATACATGCTGATATGATATGCACAAATATATCTCTCAAAGTATACACAAAATCTATTGATACTATATATAATCTACTGATACGATATTCGCAAGAGATAACATGATCTTCACATGAGGTAGTTATGCGAGCAATTTCGTGATATGCATTCTCAACATCTCAACGCATATATGAAGATTAGATCTGTTTTAATAATATTCCGTACATAAGTGCTTTATCTCATGATGACTTATATGCACATGCTTATCTCATGATGACTTCGTACTCATCCGTACATAAATCATACCCTATGATTACTTCGTGAGCTTTATCTCATAATGACTTATATGCACATGCTTATCTCATGATGACTTCGTACTCATCCGTACATAA
>CAZLVD010000005.1:0-12640 GCA_964563095.1 uncultured Rickettsiales bacterium | reverse complement strand
ATCATACCCTATGATTACTTCATGAGCTTTTGTTTTTACTCAACATCTCTCTGACATTATAAAAATAGTTGAATGTAAAAAAAGCTAAAAATAATGTTGATGATATAAACAGAATGATCGCATATACTGTCCAATGTTTCTTTGCAGTATACATTAGTTCAGCGCCATCTGCGGTCATTTTCATAGACACAGATATATGCCATGAGTATAGCCATTTTTTATAAAATACCATATCTGTATTTTTATATCGTTCTAATCGCTTTACAGTAGTATATACTGATGAAATGTAAATATCAGTTTTTTCATATATATTCAATATAGACTGTAGTGTCAATGGAGAAATATCATTGAGAGAGGATCTTATAATTTTCAGATGAAAAGCAGTATCATTATATATTAGATATATGAAATACTCATCTTCAGTGATCATAATGATTTTATCTAATCCATAAAATGTAAGTAAAGATTCTATACTCCTAACATTTCTCATCTTGCCTATAATTTGCAATAATTGTGTCTGTAAAACAGCGATACTCTCGTCACATTTGATAGTCTTAGATAATGTCTTATTCTGTAAAAACACACGTTTCATAGAAATACCATCTGTAAACACACAACTAACAGACAGCATAATATATATGTGTTTTAATATACTCATAATATATGATACAGAAAAATTCTAATAATGCTATATAAAAGTAATTATGAGGTTTATTTACTATTTGCTATATTATCTCGATCCTTTAGCACCAGTAGCTTTTGCAGGCGCTGTAGTACTAAACCATCGTACTTGAAGGAACTTGCTCATTGTCAATGTCTTAATGTGACTAAGATGTAATCTTTTCATTATCTTCATTGTCTATACCTACATCATCTTGATCATCTGATTTTGCTTGACTGCCTGCAGCTGCAGTATTTGGCTCATCTGCATTTGCTTGACTGCCTGCAGCTGTAGCATTTTTATCATCGTCCGCATTAGACCCTGCAGAAACTTGATCAACATGTGTCTTAAGATATTTCTCTACAGCCTTTTTCAGAGCATCATATTTCACTTTATCTGTCTCTGACAAGGAATCAGATAGATTAGGTATCTGTTCTAGTGCGTTCATGAGTTTGTTCATGCATTCAATACGCTGTTTTACATTTTTTATAGAAGTAGCTTTCATAGTCAACGCTAGTTCTAATATAGTCTGCAAAGCATTCTCATCTTTTGTCAAAGCATTCTCATCTTTTATTAATGCTATAAAATCATTATATGCATTATATACAGGCTCAGCATCTTTATGCTCCCTTGGTATTGTTACTCTCAACTCTAATTTATTTGTAATCTCATTGAAGATATTTTTCTTTGACATCTCATTAACATCACCCATTTGCAATAAAATCCGCATGAAGGCCTTAGACTCAGATAAGAGCTGTGAATAATCTAGCTCTAGCTTCTGGTTTTTCAATATGTCTATACGCTTCTCCATAACGCCTATTACACGGTCTATATCTAACAAATTGTTTATATTTTGTATTGTCTCATCTATATTTGTTCTATTGTCTGATATAGTCTCACGTATCTTAGCCCATTGCTCTGTAATTTTCGAATCTGTCAAGTAGTCTGGGCAATTATTTGAGTCATCGTCTTTCTTATTCGCTTCATACTCTTTCTTCATAGTCATATATTTTTCTACATTTTCATGCAATGTGCTGAAGAACTCTTGTGTTGCCTTATCGTTCTGATTCATTACCTTTAATGTCTTTATATATATACTCCTTATATCCAAATTGACTTGATTGCTGTTAGATAAGTCATGTGCTAAATGGCTCAGTGCATCTTTGCTATCAATCATGCGTTGAATAGAAGCGACATGATTTTTCCATTTATCACCGGCACGTTTATGTGCGTCTAAAATCTGCTTAGCTCCAGTATAACACTCTTCTATTTTCTTCATTGATTCGTCTAGCTTAGATGTATCGTCAATTATTGATACATATCTTGTAACAGCATCATTCTTGCATTGTTTAATCAGCCTGTACATCTTCTCTCTTATTATTCTATCTATTTTTATCAACTCTTCAAATTCTGATGTATGCATGTTTTTTATTGTGTTTAATAATGTATTATATACATCCTGATATTGCTTTACGGCTCCATCACACTTAACTAACTGTCCTTGCTCGTCATAAGTAAATACAGCTTCTTTAGAATTGATACCAAATGTATCATCTGGTCTCTTTTCTGCGTTTATACTTTGTGTTAATGATACTATATTGTAGCGCATATCTAAGCATGCATGATAATATTTTAACAATGTATCCTTATCTACAGACTTTAATGTTTTTATCTGTTGTAAGTCCGACAGACCTGCGTTCGATTTATTACATTCAGTTATCTTATATAATAGACGTGCCATAGCTTCTTTGATAGCTTGATATGCTGTTCGATTGTATGCTTCTTGTATTGTTGGAGTTTTGAGTATAGATATTATATCTTTTATATTATTGTTATTTGCATCAGTATCACTCGATATGTCATATATTGCATCTATCACTTTATCCGTAAACATATCACGCTTATCTGACGTCATATTCTCATCTGGCGTCATATATGTTTTGATAACTTTATCATCAACATCTTTAATACGAAGATTTTTTAACTTCTTAGACTTGCTTAATACAGACTCTAGCTCATTCCACTTCTCTGTTACGTTTGGAGATAACGACTCTGATCTGATTTCAATACCTGTCGGAAGAGTACGTCTGTCTGTAGTATACACACTCTGTACTGCAGTATCCTGCAGTATAGAATCTATTACTACTTGATTTTGTTCTTGATTTGGTGACTCGCCCACTTCATCATCTGATACCTCTGCATTGCCTAGCTCTGTACTGCTATTGGATGATGTTGGTAGCTTGATTCCATAATAGGCTTTTCTAATATTATCACGCTTTTCATCAGTACTAGCATGATATTCATGCACGAATTTATTATGTCTAACTAGTTGAGTTATACCTAGAGCTATAACGCTAAGAATTCCTGCAGTAGTAAAGATTTTACCATAATCTTTTTCACGGCTAACATGTATAATAATATCGAATTTTCCTGTTTTATGATTCGGTACAATTTCATAATCTACATGAGCTGTATAAAAAAGACGAGTCTGCATTGCACCTGTTGATAAAGACATCTGTTTTGCAATTTCTACTGCTTGAATAAAAGAATGCTTATCTAGAGTATGACCTGATAATTTGTCTTCGAACATATGAGCAATTTTCTGATCTGCACAACGAACGCTACCGATGACATGTGAAGATGGTTTATATTTTAAGTAAATTATTTGCTCACCATTTATCACTTCCATGGTAACTTCAATAGGATATCCAGCATTCTTGAAAGCATCAGCAATTCCTTTATATGTGAGTTGATCTGGATTCAATTCATTGAGTATTCTTCCTACAGCTGATTCAAAGAATAATTCTACATCATCATCCTCACATTTAATTAATGGATCTGCAAATGAGTCTTTATGAGAATTGAACTGTTCTTTTGAGTAAATTGGCAACGAGAATGCGGCACATAAAAATAGCAACTTTTTATTCATGATGCGTTATTCTAGAATATTTTTCAATCAAACACAAGAGTAAATAATCTTTATCTCTCAAAGAATTATGTGTATTTTATCAAAAATTAATTATTAAATCGCTTCTATTGATATTTTAGATTTTAAAAACTTCTCGATAGTAAAATTAATCAATTACAGAAGTATCTAAGCTTTGCAAGGATAGTCTCTTTATCACATACTATAGATCCATGTATTTGCATACTGTCACCTCCGCATTTCGCACCTATATCTCTCAATTCTTGCGCTAATACTGAGATATTTAATATATCTTTTACATCAGCAGTAGCTCTAATCATAAATTTTATACGACTATACGACACATCATTCATACAGATTGTCAAAAACTTATAAGCAGCGTATTTTTTCGATAAATGTTGCATAATTTCAGTCTCATTACTATCGACAAAAATCACACAACCATCTACCCCATATCTTTGCACTTCTATCATGTCTTCTGTGATATTTTTATTTACAGTTTTTGATTTATTCTCAGTCATTTTTTTGAGCTTCTCTATTACTTGATCAGGAGTGGTTTTGAGAGACTCACATACTACTATAAAACGTTTCAGATTCTGATTGATATAATTAATAGCATCTAATCCACACAGTGCTTCTATACGTCTAGTATATGATCCTATGCTAGCTTCTTTAATAATCTTAAACAATCCTATCGTAAAAGTATTGGATACATGTGTACCACAGCATAATTCAGTAGAGACTACATCGCCATTTCTAGCAACTTTTACAACTCTTACAGTCTCAGGATATGCTTCTCCAGGACATGTAATACATCCTTCCATAAGAGCTGCTTCATAATCAGATATAGATGTATTTACAGACAATCCTTCGTATATCAATCCATTTACAATCTCTTCAATCTGACTCAACTCATCATTCGTCATAGCTTTTGTATGTGTAAAATCAAAACGTAATTTATCAGCTGATACCAATGAACCTTTTTGCGTTACATGATCTCCTAGTACCTTACGCAAAGCATGATTTAGCAAATGTGTTGCGGTATGATAAGCTCTAAGTTTTTTCCTACGATCTACATCAATCACGCAATCTATCATCTCTCCTGCCAGCATATCTATTTGAGCGATGATTCTATGCATATAAATACCATCAACAATAGTGGTATTTTGTACTATATTTTCTATCTCTTCATATACAAGCTTACCTGTATCTCCGATTTGACCACCGCCTTCACCATAAAACGTAGTACGATCTAAGATCACATCTGCTATATCACCAGTCGAAATATTTTCTACATACTTTCCATCTTTTACAAAACCAATTATCATTGCAGAACAATTATTTTGAGTATAACCTATGAATTCAGTAGTCATTATATTCTCTAGCTCATATTCGATACCATGCGAGCCTTTCCATGATTGCTGTGCTAACTCTCTATGTTTTGTTTGCGCATCATGATACTCCTCTTCATTTACTGTAAGATTATGCTCTTTTGCAATGTCTTTTGTAATTTCCAGAGGAAAACCATATGTCTGATATAAATTAAACGCATCTGCGCCTGTAATCTGACCTGCGCCTATAAGGATATTGATTTTTTCCATACCTGTAGTCAGTACATGTTTGAAGCGCTCGTTTTCTTCATACAACACTCTTTGTATATACTGCATATTCGCTTTTATTTCAGGATAATCTGTCTGCTCTCCAAATAACTCAATTAATTCACTCAATAAACCAAATTCATTGATACTATTTGTTAGCGAATATATAAAACGAGCACATCTACGTATCAATTTACGCACTACATACTCTCTACCATCATTACCAGGTAAAATATTTTCAGATAACAGGAATGCAATAGCTCTAGTATGATCAGCTAAAATCTTACAAGCTGGAGTATTCTGAGCGATATGCATATCAATATTCACCCGTTTAGCTATATGAGCTATCAATGAAGCAAACTCATCTAATAAAAATGTATCATCAATCCCATTCATTACTATAGCTAATCTTTCCAAACCTGCACCAGTATCAACGCATTTTGTCTGCAATTCTCTCATATGAGATTGCCCATCAATAATAGTCTGCTCAAAAGACATAAAAACAAGATTCCAAATTTCTAAATATCTATCTCCATAATCTTCTACTATCGAACCTTCTAAATGATCACCTAAATCATAGAAAATCTCTGAACATGGACCACATGGACCTGTATCTCCCATGCTCCAAAAATTACCTTTCATGCGATAAATACGATCTGGCGCAATAAATTGACTCCATAATTTAACAGACTCCTCATCCTCTACATGCACAGTTACATATAATCTAGTTTTATCTATCTGCAATACATTTGTAATAAAATCCCACGCATATTGTATAGCTTTATCTTTAAAATAATCACCAAAAGAAAAATTTCCCAGCATTTCGAAAAATGTATGATGACGCTTAGTGTGACCAATCTGCTCTATATCATTATGCTTACCACCTGCCCGAAGACTCTTCTGTGATGTAGCTACACATGGATATTTACTATGCTCAGTACCTAAAAAATAATTCTTAAACGGTACCATGCCTGAATTTACAAACAATAATGAATTATCTCCCTTTGGTATTAATGATGCTGAAGATAATAGAGTATGCTCATGTTTTTGAAAATATTCTAAAAAAGTCTTTTTTAAGTTGACACAACTGATTGACATGACTCATTATATATCAAATAATTAAAAATCAGTATAGAGCATATACGTAATGTTAAATTTTATTTTCAACACATACTACACATGTAGCGATACAGTACGGATACTCATCAGACATGGTTATCAAACAGTGCAAATTAATATATTGCGATTTGAGTCTAGTAATTTCATCTACATTATCATGCAATAATACATAAGGCGCACCATTTTCTGCTCGTAATACACTAAAATCTTTCATGCCTATCTCTGCACCAAATGCTTTGATGACACTTTCTTTTGCAGCCCATGTATTGGCAATTTTCTGAAAAAATAATTTAGTCTCTCCATAACGGTCTAAATACATCTTTAATTGTTTTTGCTCATCTTCGGTAAAACTTCTTAGTAAAAACTGCTCCTTGAATTCTATATACATACCTTCAATGCGTCTTACATCTACTATATCATTACCTAATCCAATGATCACAATGTATTATAGTAACGCAATAATCAAAATACAATGTTTTTTAGTAATCAAAGCGCAATACTTAACTTGTTATTAATGCTTTCATATTAAAACAAAATATGGATACTCCAATAGATATTAATGCAAAAGCTGATACAGGTAAAATACTAGAACTTACCGCGACAGATATGAGAGCTTTTCAATTACAGTCATTATACGCAAGTAAAAATGTAGAACAGGAGAAAAAACAGGAGAAAAAAGATGTGACTGATGTAAAAGAATTACCGAAAACTCAAGCAATTTCTGTACAACCTGAAGTAGATACATCTAAAATAAAATCCGCTCAAGCATCAATCAAAACCGAACCAATTACTTCTACTAATACCAAAACATCAACTATCGGTCAGATTATAGCTCAAAATACAGCATCAAAACAACAATCTCAAGCTCATACCGAACACGCTCAACATTCACAACATAATAAACCGCAGAATATTACTCAGACAAATATTAATATACAACATATTCCCAATGATATGGAAAAACAAATCATTACATCTATTGAAAAGTTATCACATGAAATAGTACAGGTAAAATTAAAACATACTATAGATGAAATTGTATCTGATCTTAAGAAATTAATACACAAACTAGACAATATGCATGATAAAGCATATTCAAAAACATAGCATTTTTTAAAGCGACATCATATTCACGTACTGCATATATTCAGATGTCTAGAAAAGTTATTCACAAAGTTATTCACAATCAACTCACATTACTCACATTTTGACTGAGTTATTCACATTACTCACATCTTATTCACATTTTTTTTGAGTTATTCACAAGTTATTCACAGGGACTTTATCGGTAAAATGGAGATACTCACATTTTTCACATTACAACAACAACAACAATTTATTATTTATTTTTATTGTTGAAAAAAGAGTAATGAAAAGTGTATACTAAGATCATGATAATACAAACTGAGAATATAGGTAAATTAAAAGCTATATACGGTATGGTGATAGATGTGTTTTTCCCTAACCAAACACCTCATATACTTAATGCTCTTGAGATAGATCTAAATGGTAGTAAATTCGTATTTGAGGTTAGATATCATTTGGGTAATCAAACCGTAAGAGCTATAGCTATCTCAAATGTGTTTGGTCTAATTGTTAATATGGATGTAATCGATACTGGTAGGCGTATAGAAATACCTATTGGAGATGATGTACTTGGAAGGGTGTTTAATGCGTTAGGGGAGCCTATTGATGATATGCCTTTTAATAAAAATGTAAAAAGAAAGAGTATATATAATGATGCGCCAAGTTTACATATGCAAACTACATCTAAAGAGGTATATTTTACAGGATTGAAGGTTATAGATTTTATGGCTCCGTTTGTTAGAGGTGGTAAAATAGGTCTGTTTGGTG
Organism: uncultured Rickettsiales bacterium; assembly: GCA_964563095.1. Lineage (GTDB taxonomy): Bacteria > Pseudomonadota > Alphaproteobacteria > CAJXXZ01 > CAZLVD01 > CAZLVD01. Next base: position 4,482 of record CAZLVD010000005.1, on the reverse strand, counting down.
GTGCTGGTGTTGGTAAGACTGTTGTGATTACAGAAATCATAAATAATATTTCAAGTGCTCATGGTGGTATTTCTGTTTTTGGCGGTGTTGGTGAGCGCACACGTGAGGGTAATGATTTGTATTTAGAGATGATTGATTCTGGATTGATAGATAAAGAAAATCCAAAGAAGTCTAAGGTGGCGCTTGTGTATGGGCAAATGAATGAACCACCAGGGGCACGTATGTTAGCAGCATTGTCGGCGGTTACAATGGCTGAGTATTTCAGAGATGAAGAGAACAAGGATGTGTTTTTGTTCATAGATAATATCTTTAGATATATTCAAGCTGGTAGTGAGATTTCAGCAATGTTAGGTAGAATGCCTTCTGCTGTTGGATACCAGCCTACATTAGCTGCAGAAATGGGTGCATTGCAGGAGCGTATTGTGTCTATTAAAAATGGATCCGCTATAACAAGTTTGCAAGCTGTATATGTTCCTGCTGATGATGTGACTGATCCTGCTCCTTCCTCTGTATTCGATCATCTAGATGTGGTGATAGAGCTTAGTAGGAAAATAGCTGCTGCTGGATGTTATCCTGCTGTAGACCCTCTTAAATCACGTTCTGCAGCATTAAAACCATCTATAGTTGGTGAGAGACATTATAAAGCTGCTGAAAATGTATGTGCTATATTAAAACAATATGCTGAGTTGAAGGATTTGATTGCTGTTATGGGATTTGAATCATTATCTCATCATGAAAAGTTAACGGTAAAACGTTCTCAGATGATTGAGCAGTACTTTTCTCAGCCGATGTATACAGCTGAGCGCTTTACGCATGTGCCTGGTGTGCGTGTGGATATAAAAGATGTCATTGAGTGTATAGAGGCGATTTTAAGAGGAGAGTGTGATACATGGTCTGAGCTATCCTTTAATATGATAGGTACCCTTGCTGATGCTAGAGCTAAAGAAGAAATGCGCTGCAAATGATAGATACTTTTGAAGCAATACGCTGTAAATAGTTTTATATGATTTGAGCTGCGAGATATTTATGTTTAAATATCATTTTTGAATAATAGATAATAGATTGTGTGGTTTTATATAATCTCAGTTGTGTTACTGTTGTGTTTTTGTAATTCTGTAAAAGGTATTTATCAAGTGCTACTTATGTTGTATTGTTGTTAAAATGAATCTATAGAAGTTTAGCTTAGATTAATATATCTTTTTGAGTTTGAGAGTATTCTTTGTGTTTGTTATTTGTATTTAAAGATCGATATCAAGTATTAGTCTGTAGTTATAATTGTATTTAAGTATCACTCAGCATATTTACTTATAAATAAATTTAAAGTGATAAAAATTAGAAATAGCGAAGAAGGGACTCGAACCCCCGACCTGTGGATTATGATTCCATCGCTCTAACCTCTGAGCTACTTCGCCATAAACAGTATAACAATTTTTTTCTTGATTCTCTAGTGGATAATTTATATTGATTAAAAAATTCTATACAGTATCCGATACACTTTCTTAATCATGAGTTCTATAACGGCACCAGATACGCTCTCTTAACCAAGATCATTGACTGTAGGATTTAATCTTGATTCTGTATAATCAGTATGTCTTGATTTAACTACAAGATCGTTTTCAGATATATTTACTGTTTCTATGAGATAATTTTTAAGTATATATGGATTATCTGCATCTTCTTCATCATAATATTCTTCATCGAATGTTTCTAATGCTGTTTGTACTTGAGATTTTATTTTTTCAGTTATATCGTTATCGCATTGTATGATGATATCAATATCTCTATGAATAATAGTTATAGTCTGAGCTTGAATTGTAAGTATACTTAATGATAATAATATGTACTTCATTACAATGATATTGTCATATATTTCTGTATTTATTATTAAGTTTTATTATAAATAGTATGGTTTATGATGATATTTATATATTGCATAGATATTTATGTATCTGCAGAGTTTATCGATTATGTCCTATTGTATCTATTGAATTTGAAGTGTTTTGATCTTTTCATTTTGTAACTTTTCCAGAACCAAAATACTCTGATCGTGTTCTTTTTGAATTTTATCTTTAAGAGATTTTTCTTCATTCTCGGAAATTTCTTTAGATTTCTTCATTTTATCTACTATATCGCGATGTTTCTGACGCACATTTCTCAATGAAATCTTAATTTCCTCTGTGCTTTTATGAATAATCTTGACATATTCATCACGTCTTTCCTGTGTCAATGCAGGGATTACTACTTCTACATAATCGCCTTTGATAGCTGGTGTAATCTGCAATTTATCTCTAATAGTATCTTGGATTAATGTATAGATTCTATTAGAATTTGCGCTATCAAACAGTCTGATAGTGAATGTGTTATGTTTTTGATCTATCATAGCTATTTTTGATAATGGTGTATTACCGTTGGATTGTTTTATTTCTAATTTTGAAAACAGCGCTACTGTAGGACGTGCTCCACGAATTTCAGAGAATTTATCTACCAAGGCTTTTTCAGCTTTTTCTAATTCTTGTTTTAAGGCATTGATATCAAACATGATGTAGTGTAGCAAATTTTATCGTTAGTATGAAGTGTGCTGATACTATAATACGATTGATTATCATGAGAGTATACTGCATATTGATGATTGTATAAAAATTATCGTTTGTGTTTTTTAGTAATTCTGATAAAATACCTTGTTGGCGGATGTAGCTCAGTGGCAGAGCACTAGATTGTGGCTCTAGGTGTCGTGAGTTCAATTCTCATCATTCGCCCCATTTTATAATGTAATTTCTGATATTATAAATACAAACCAATCGTAATGATTATATATTGATTAATATAGTACGATACAAATATCTGAATGATCTTAGAGGGATAGAAAATATAAAATCTCATATGTAATTTTTCATAATTAGTTTTTCAACTTATGTTATTCGAGAGTAATACTTATTTATGACTTATGTATAGAAATACTAAAATGTGAATAAATGCGGTTTTAGCGTGCTATTCTTAATAATATAGTATTGATAGTATGATACATAGTATTACTTAATATAACTATAATATTACTTATTTAATACTACTATTTTATTACAGTATGCAAATACTCATTTAGCTCAAGATGTGCTTATAGTAAAAGTTATTCACAATTGTGTATAATTATGTGTATAACTTTAGCAATACTATACATAGGAAGATGAATACATATCTTAGGAAGATTAAGGTAGAAAAAATATTGCTTATGTAATTGAAAACTGTTAGAATGTTTTTATGAACGCGGCAGAAGTTATCAATACTGGTATCTTTTTATCTACATTTCAGAGATCTTTAGGATTGAAGAATCGTATTGCTTTGCCTGTAGAATTTCGTAATGTATTACTTTCAACCACTAATGCTACAGCGAATTTTGTAGCCTTTAGATCTTATGTATACGATGCGATAGAATGTTTTAGTTTGGAGCGTATGAAGCAGTTGAGTCAGAAAATGGATAATCTAGATCCATTCGGAGCTGAGCGTGATGAGTTTGCATCTAGTGTCTTCGCTGATTCTATAATGATTCATTTTGATCAGAATGATGGACGTATGACTTTACCTGAGACTTTGTCCGTACATGCTGGAATTGTTCCTGGTCAGGATTTGGTTTTTGTAGGTAAGGGTGCTACTTTTCAGATTTGGAATGTAGATAAATTTAAATTACATCAAGAACAGGCTAGAGCAGCTTTACTCAAGCGTCGTATGAATGAGAGTATGTAATGAAGATATAATGAAATATAATATGTATAGAGCTATCATGTAGATGTATGTATAAATGTAATGTAGAGAGATTCTGATTCCATGAAGATGTATAATGTAATGTAGAGAGATATTTAAATCACATTTAATGATTCTAATTAATACAAAGAGATGTTGATATTAATTCATTCATATAACTTAATCTTATGCTCATTTCTTGGATGTTATAACATGCTATATCTCTATAGTCTGGATATCATGTGTATACATATATAGCAGTACTGTATGCTTATCTAGGGTTTCCGGTGTGTATTCATTCAAATTGTATAGTCGGTTAGTTATACGTTGCGATTGTGGTGTATCAAGACGGACATAGTTATGTCCAGTTAGAATCATAAAGTTCAGGATTTTTTGCAGATCTTCTTTTTGGTTCAGGATTTTTTGCAGATCTTCTTTGTCTTGAATCTCATACGGCGAGTGTCTTTCAGTATCAGTCATAGTCTGAGTAGTATTTGTTGTTGCATCTTTACCGTTTGTTATATCGATCCTTGTCAACTTTATCGTACTTACATCTAAAACTTTCTCCACTGTCCTTTGTGCTATAGTTAGACTATTAGCTGGTACGTTATTATCAGCTGCTGTATTTGTTGTTAATTCTGCTGGAGCATATACTCCTATTAGACATGCTATTGTAAATAGTTTCTTTATAGTCATAAAATGATTATATCATAAAGTAAGAATATTGTCAAGAATATATGTATATAT
>CAZLVD010000004.1:35603-52144 GCA_964563095.1 uncultured Rickettsiales bacterium | reverse complement strand
TCATAAAATGATTATATCATAAAGTAAGAATATTGTCAAGAATATATGTATATATGCTTATATGACACAAAACACCTTGTAATAGACAGTAAATAAAATTGAGCTTTTTATATGTTGTAATAATATGCTATCATTCATCTTATGAATAATATAAATACTAATAGTCATAGTGATATTATGACTGCTAGTGGGAAAGAATGGTTACTCAATTCATGCGATAAGGAATTAATGCATTTATATAAATCCACATATAACATTAGTATGATATCTGCCACTATTTTAGCTACTAGAAATATTAATCCTATGAATTTAACTTTTGGAGACTTTGATACAACTGACAGTGTAAAGCTTTTCTTAAATCCATCACTACACAATATTATGATTACAGATATATATCTACCTGATCTTGAAAAAGGTTGTGAATTACTAGCCGATGCTATCAAAACCTGTAAGAAGATAGGTCTTTTTGGAGATTATGATGTTGATGGTATGAGTTCATGTGCGCTAATGTTAGATTTTTTACGTAAATATAATATGACACCTGAAGTATGGATACCGTCTAGAGATGATGGATACGGATTATCAAAGAAGGGAATAGATCATTTTGTGGCTAGTGGAGTGCAATTAATGTTTATTTTCGATTGTGGCTCGCAAGATGTAGAATTGGTTAAGTATGCAAGAGATGCTGGTTTATGTGTGATTTTAATAGATCATCATAAAATTTCTGAAGAAAGCGCACAGCCCGATGTATTCATAAATCCATTCAGAGTAGATACTGATTATGCTGCTTGTCATGATTACAAACAATTATGCGCTACTGGATTATGTTTTATGTTCTTAACAGCATACATGAAGCGACATACAAATAATAAAGATGTATTTAATATTATGCGTGAATATACTATATATACCGCATTAGCTACGGTTTGTGATGTGATGTCATTAAGAAATATTTTAAATAGAGCATTTATTACTACAGGACTGAATGAACTTGTACAGCGCAAACATATTGGTCTGAATGCTCTTATGGATATGTTGAAAATGCCAAAAGCGATACATGCAAATCATTTAGGTTTCACAATAGGACCAAGATTGAATGCCGGAGCCCGTATGCATCATGAAGATTTATCATTTAAGCTATTAACTACTAAGTCCCATATTGAAGCTGTACAGTTAGCTCATAGATTAGATGAATTAAATCAACAAAGACGTGATACTGAAGAAGGATTGATACAAATGGCAACACAGCAGGCCGTACTGCAATCTGATAGATATTTATTATTTATTTATGGAGATGATTGGCATGTAGGTGTAATTGGCATCATTTCATCATTGATTAAAGATTTATATCATAAACCTGTAATAGTAGTGAGTTTTAAAGAAACAGAAGATGGTGTTATAGGCAAAGGTTCCGCTAGATCAGTGGATGGTATAGATATAGGTCAAATTTTACATAGAGCTGTTGCTAAAGGACTATTAATTAATGGTGGCGGTCATGCGCTAGCTGCAGGCTTAAGTATTAAGAAAGAGCATATGGAGGCATTTATAGATTATGCTAATGAAGAAGTAGCACTGGCATACAAAAAGACTGTTTCAGGTAGAGTACATCATATTGATGCTATCACTACTCTAGATTGGTTTATGAATACAAAAGATATTGGTCAATTAGCTCCATTTGGTTGTGATTTTATTGCACCAAAAATAGTCATTACAGATGTATATATTAGCAAAATGCAGACATATAAGACACATACATTGTTATATGTAAGTCAAGGTAAAACAACAGCATCATTTTTCGCTTTCAGAACTAATAGTAGCAAATTCGGTGAGATTCTAGAGAAAAGCATCGGACATATTGTAGATTTACTATTAAGTATCAGTGATAATGGTCAAGGTCATATAATAGATGTGCGCAAACATGTATAAAAGAGTAAATATATGTAAGTAATAGCAATGTAAAAGATCATAAAATATATTATTTATACCATGATAAAACTAATTTAGACTTGATATTCTTGCTGATATGTATTAAAATCGAAGGGATAGGTAAATATGATAGTTAATAAGAAAACAGATGTAGCATTGACTGGAAATGGCGCTTTAGTTCGCGCTAATAAGCGTTATGAGACTAGAAAGCGTCGTATAGGATATAAAATGAGATCTACAGGTAAATTACGTTTGAGTATCTTTAGATCTAATGAGCATATCTATGGACAGATTATAGATGACGCTAAAGGTATGACATTGGTACAAGCTAATAGTATGGAAAAAGATGTAGATCATAGCTTGACAGGTAAGGAAATAGCAGCGACTATAGGGGCAAAATTAGCTGAACGCGCTCAGGCTAAGAAATTATCAGATATCGTTTTTGATAGAAATGGTTTCAGATATACAGGTAGAGTAGCTGCTTTAGGTGATGCGTTCTACAATACATTAGATAAGTAATTTTTGCCGGATGATTTAAGATAGTTTTGTAGCGTGAATGTATATGATATTGTTATGATTATTTCTAGATGTGTGTAAGTTTAGCGCGCAGATACATCGGCAGGAGGTGTATATGTCGCATGGATCAATTTTTCCTCAAAAAATGCTTTGATTTTATCAAGAGCGACACTATTGCTGAATTGATATTTATATTGCGTCATATCCAATTCAGACTGTACGATTAGACTTTCAATATTATCAGACAAACATATCAGTGTTTTCATTAAATCAAATTGTTCTCTGCCTTTATGTAATTTATCCTGTATGCTTTTTTTATATTTCGCAATGTTAGCAAAAATATCCTCGGTAGTATTACAAAGATTTAAAATATCTACGGCTGATTTTGGTCCGATACCTGGTATTCCAGGAAGATTATCAGCTGTATCACCTATCAAAGATAGATAATCCTGTATCTGATGAGATTTAATTTGATATTTTTCCTGTATATGATCTGTATAATGAAATGTTTTTGTACTTGGATTATATATGCGTATCTTATCATTCAATAATTGTAGTAAATCTTTATCTGTGGTGACGATAGTAATGTTAGCGAATTTTTGTGCGTGTACTGCAAGTGTGGCTATACAATCATCTGCCTCAAACTCTTCTAGTCCTACTAAAGGCAAATTCATATATTCAGCTATATAAGGTCCTAGACAGAATTGAGCAGATAATTCCGGTTCAGTTTTAGAACGATTTTGCTTATATGCAGTATACATTTTATGTCGCCATGTATTACGACCCATGTCTCGCAATAATGCTATATGTGTCGGAGCTAAAGTTCTCATGAGACTGTTGAGATACGGTATACATGCACATGCTGCTCCAATCGGATAATTTTTACTAGTATATAGTTTTTCTCCAAGAAAATAAGCTCTAAAGAATATATTATTAAAATCTACTAATACAAAATGCATGAGCGAGTATAGCATGAATATGATTGTGTACCGAGAATATTGAGTAACAAATAGACAAAATATAAATGATTGACTTGATTATATATGGAAAATATGATAGCAAGATATATGAAGTTTATTGAATTAGCAAAAGATTATATTTCTAAATTAAAAAATGATATCCGTAAGATAGTATGGCCTGAAAGACAGAGAACATTAGTATTGTTTATTATAGCGGTAGTAATGTGTGCAGTTTTTGCTGTATTTATTATGTATATAGATCTTTTTATTAGTAAGATAATGAAATTTTTACTTATGTATGGTAATAAGTAATTAATATATACTTGTACAGTTGATGGAAGTAATATAGAATATTCGTATGAGTTCAGAAAATAGATATATAGACTATACAAACAAAATTTTCAGAGAGAAGCCTAAGAATTATATCTGGTATTCATTAAGAACTTTTGAAAAGCAAGAGAAAAAAACTGTGGATAATTTAATAGTGTATTTGAAGGATAGAAAAATAGATGAGAATGTTATCGAGATTTTTACTCCCAAGCAGACTGTTGTTACTGTTAAAAAAGGTAAGAATGTAACTGAAGAGAGAAATTTCTATCCTGGACATGTATTTATCTGTATTGATGCAGAGAATGATATTACGCCTGAAATCAGTCAATTTTTACTGAAAAAAGGTAAGACTCCATGTAGATTTACGCAAGCAGAAATAGATAAAATTAAGAGTAAGGTGTCTGAAACTACGGATACTCCAAAAACAAGTATTGATTTTGAGATAGGTAGTAGGGTGCGTATTATTAATGGTCTGTATACTGATATGCGTGGTATTGTTGATAGTATAAACATTGAATCAGCTACAGTTGTAGTCAAATTAGATATTTTCGGAGGTTCAATACCTGCTGAAGTAAGTATTTTAAATGTTGCGAATGATGAGTAATAGAAAATGAAAAGATTGATGATAATGTTCGTATTGAAAAGTTTCTCTATAATTGTGGAGAACCGTCTATCAGAAAGTACTCTCCATGAGAATACAATATTGGAGCATATACACTCAGAAGATAGTAGTATTTATATGGATGTTTTAAATTTACTTATGCGTCATATTCAGTCTGAGAGAGATATTAATAATATAATTAATATGTGTATAGTTGCAACTATAGACAAATGCTCGTCGATATATCTCACTGAGTTCGATCAAACATTAACGAATATAAAAGTTTCCATAACTGAATGTGATTTTATACAACTTAGAATGTATGTTTTAGCGAATAGTAGGAATAACTGGTTAAAATACATATATCAGAATTGTATAGACAATACATTTCAACAGAGAGACATTTTATTACATATATATAGACATGCATTTGATCGTATCAAGAATACTGTAGATGATGAGAGTATAATTAAGGATTATCGCATCATAAGATGGAAATACTTTCCTGCTGCTAGAAAATTGAACTAGAGATAGACATATATGAGTAGAATATATAAAAAACTTACTAGGTTCAATGATTGTTTTTCATATGAAGTATGATAGAATAATCTGAGCGGACTTGGTGAAATGGTAGACACATCAGGTTTAGGTTCTGATGACTTCGGTCGTGGGGGTTCAAGTCCCTTAGTCCGCATTTTTTATCGATTCATTGTTTAATATAAGAAATACGACGTTGTATCCTGCAAGATATTACGATTGTATCCTACATAATCTTTTTTATCGATTCATTGTTTAATATAAGAAATACGACGTTGTATCCTGCAAGATATTACGATTGTATCCTACATAATCATTAATTTTCGCTGGATTCTGATAAAAGTATACAAAAAATTATCTATTATAGTGGTGAAATGTATGTGCTGTATCAATAGTCATACAGATATGAAATAATAGCGTTGTCAATAGAGGGTATCGGACATGCTTATTACTATAATATACTAAACATGATTATAGAATGATAAGTATAGATGAGAGATTAATAACAACTGATACTTGTGCTTCATGCTTCACCTTCATGAATTGATATATGAACATTAAATATATCTTCATCTTCATTTACGTATATGTATGCGTGTGCAATTTAATCATCATGCTTTATAATACTGCTAATCATCATGCATTACAGTAACTTCCTACGACCCATGCTATCAGGAGGGGAGATTTTACCCATTTTCTCCATCATATCCAGATATTTAGCTGCTCGATTAAAACCTATACTAAACTCACGTTGAATTGAACTGGCTGTAGCTTTTTTAGTACGATATACATAATCCATGACTTTTCCAAACATTTCATCTCCCTCAGCGGTCTCCTCCAGTATATCATCCGTTTGCTTCAATTCTTGATAGTTAGGTTTAGCTTGTTTTTTCCAATGCTTTACAACGGCTTCTACTTCATCATTCGATACATATGGACCATGAGCTCGTATGAGATTACTCAAGCTCAAATATAACATATCTCCTTTACCTAGTAATTGATCTGCGCCACCTCTATCTCCTAAAATCGTACGACTATCTATGCGAGATGCAAGCTGGAATGATAAACGAGTTGGGAAATTTGCTTTAATTGTACCTGTAATTACATCTACAGATGGGCGTTGTGTAGCTAAAATTACATGTATACCAGCAGCTCTAGCCATTTGTGCCAATCTTTGTATAGCATCATCGATTTCTTTACCTGCAACCATCATTAAATCAGCAAATTCATCTACTATAACAACTATATATGGTAATTTTTCTGGATTATTTGCATTATATTCTGATATGTTACGAGCACCTACAGTAGCCATGTTTTCATATCTACGTTCCATTTCTGTAATAGCCCATTTGAGAGCTGTAATAGCTAATTTTGGATTGGTAATCACAGGTAGTATCAGATGTGGGAGATCTTTATATATAGATAATTCAAGCATTTTCGGATCTATCATGATGAGCTTACATGTATCAGGTGTATGTTTGTATACAATAGATAATAGAAGGGTATGAATACAGACTGATTTACCTGAACCTGTAGTACCGGCTATCAACATATGCGGCATGGTTTCAAGATTTACTATAAATGGCTTGCCGGCTATATCGCATCCAAGAGCTAATGCTATACCTGTGGCACTTTGATAATCATCTGTTTCTAATAATTCGCGTAGAAATACAGTTTGTCTTGCTGGATTGGCGATTTCTATACCTAACAAATTATATCCTGGAATGGTGGCTATACGTACAGATAATGCCGACATAGAGCGCGCTATATCTGACGAGAGACCTATAATTGTGCTAGCTTTAATGCCTGGTTCAGGTTCAAGTTTATATAATGTTACTACTGGACCAATATTATAAGAAAGAATTTTGCCTTTAATGTTATAATCCTGTAATACTTTCTCCAATAAATCCAATCTTTGCTTATGATCCCATTTGATATGTTTATGTTTAGGTGTATCTAGTAATGTTAATGGAGGTAAAATGCTGGATTCGCGCTTCTGCGTTTTCATGACAGGCTTGCTATATGTATACCAATGATATATTCTGATAAAAGGCACAGTCCAGATGAATATTAATGATATTAATGATCTGAGCTTGCATATTATATAATGAAAAATAGCTGTATATGTAGTCTTTTTAAATTGTACATATTGCGCTATGAATGCTATGTGATACGCTTTATATATATAGTATATCGACATTGCTAAACATTCGATTGCAAAGAGCTGTACTAGAGATGTATATACATTAACGGAGTATATTATCTTGGTAGAATTGGTCTTTATGAATAATAGTAATTGTATTGCAAACAGTATGATGGTTTTATATGGAATTTTTCTTTCTCTACTATGCTCTTTTTGATATTCATACCAAAATCTTATTAGTATATAACCGCATAATATGCTCAGTAAAATAACAGAAGGAAGATATTTAAAATGTGATGAGTATGCTAGCAGTTTCATGTAACAATTATTGCAAAAGATATATAGTTTGACATGCGCTTGAATGTTTTGCAGTAAATATGTAGATGATATGAATGCTATGATTATGTTCAATATATGTAATTTCCGCATTATTGGAAAGCATAAAAAAAATAAAATTGGATACATTATAATACCAATGTAAGACAAACAGTGTATATGTATGATCTGTAATTGTCTGTATAATTTATAGAATAATATTGTTACATTCATAAAGCATATTAGCATAAAACGACTCGCTCTATTGCATTATAGCCATGGATTGAGTCTATATTCGATCAGGTATTTTAGGTCTATATGTAATGCAAGATGAGTATATGTTAGATTGATATTCAGTCAAATAAGTCTATAGACATACGGTATTGTATATAAGACTGCTATAATCAAGTCTCGCTATAATAGTATTATAGATTGAGATTCACTGAGATGCAATAAGTCTATAGACATACGGTATTTTTTTTGATACAATATGTTGTTTGGGATTTAGTTTAACGGCAAAACATCCGGCTCTGGACCGGAGGATCCTGGTTCGAATCCAGGTCTCCCAATGACTATCAAGATGTCTTCCATTATACTGCTTTCTAATGAATGCTGCTTTATATTGTATTTCTGTACTACTATACTGTTCACAAAGACAGTTGTATTCTATTGTTCTGTATTTTCTGCCAAAATACAGCTAATTATATCCTGTATAGCAACTATTGTAACATAGGATTTTTACAAGACCTTTATGTCAAAAGATTACCATTAATATATAGTTTTTGCCCTACCGTTCAGAGCATTTGAGAGGTCATGTGAAATGAAAAAATATTATACATGAATTGTATTTGATACAAATTTTAATGCTTATATATGCTGTAAAGATGCATAAATACGATAGGTGCCAAAAAGTGCCTTGATTTCTATATATGCAGCTGTACTCTTATGAACATATGATGAAAAATCAGATGTAGATCTGTGAATACATTGTAAAATAAATAAAGGGCAATATAAATGAGTTATGTATGTAGTAAAGCAAAAACAGGAAGACCTAAAAATTCTTCAATATATGCAACTGCTGATTTCGGTACCAAACAATTACAAGAAAAAAGAGATAAATTTGGCATAGGTTCTAATGAGCCTCTGACATGTTTATTTATTATGTGGTCCAAAAAACATATTACATATGATCAATTTGCTGCAGGCTGTTATTATGAAGAATTATGTCATAGATTACGTAGATCTACAGGGGTATTAAATGGTCCGATGAAATCATCTTTGGCTCGTATGCAGGACGGAGATGTGCGTGTAATACGTAATAAGATGCCTGTATTAAGTCTCAATGAAAATTGTTCAAATATTTTAGCTGATATAAAAACTATGATGAGTTTCGTTCATCCAAATACAACGGGTATCATGGAACGTTTAATTGTAGAGAATGATATTGATTTTATGAATACTATACTAAGCAGTCCAAATAATTACATGACTATTGTTGCTAAATGCTTACAGCTCATTGAAGTACAAATGAAGCAGCAGTCAGAATTACAAAATACTATGCGTAAGATGTATGCATGAATGATTATATGATTAAATATACCTCGCATGATAGTTGCTTATATGCGTTCTAGCAGCATACCGTTATATGATTATGCCTAGATTATTGTGGAGTATATATTAAAACATGCACGTACTATTGTAATACTGGAGATTAAGATAATCGCTATATATCTACACATCTACATTATGAAAGTACTTATTGACATATCAATCTTGATTATAAAAACATGATGATAGAAATGAAGAAACTTATTAAGCTAATTTACCGTACATAGCTGATTTTAATCTAGCTGCTTTATTTTTATGAACTAATCCTAATTTTACATTCATATCCACATAACGCTGAGCGATACTTACGCTGTCTGTAGTATGAGCAGCTTTAGCCTTCTTGATCAATGTTTTCATTGTATGCATGCGGAATTTGTTAGCTGCACATTTCTTCACGTCACTTCTGTGTCTTTTTAAAGCATTCATATTTTGTTTTACTTGATTCTTCATGTATGTCTGTATTTTAGCAAACTTTATAAAAAAAGGCAAGAAGATATCTCGCGCTATTTAAAATATGCGATTATGCTTGAGATTGTAATAAGCTTTATACAATTGTATGAAATAATAAATACTGTTTTAGATACTTACATTATACGATTCGCTCCAGTAATAATAACGAATAACGATATATGCATCACACATTGCGATTTATCATTTTATATCTATGCAGAGCGTGTTCACGTGTAGTTTTCAGGTCTACTATAGGTAATGGATATGTTTTACCTAATATAATATCTGCTCTCATGAGTTCTACAGTAGTAGCTCTCCAAGGTTGATGTATTGCAGAATCGGATAATTTATATAGTTCTGGTATCCATTTACGAATATATTCTCCTTTTGGATCAAATTTTTCAGATTGTAAGATAGGATTGAATATTCTAAAATATGGCGCAGCATCTACACCGCAACCTGCTACCCATTGCCAGCTACAACTATTATTTGCTAGATCTGCATCAAGTAATTTATCCCAAAACCATTCAGCGCCATATTGCCATGGTATCAGTAGATTCTTTGTTAAAAATGAAGCGCATATCATACGTGCGCGATTATGCATATATCCAGTTTGCATCAATTCTCTCATACCAGCATCTACTATAGGAATGCCTGTTTTACCATGTTTCCATGCTACAAAATGTTCTAAGGTGATTTGTGATTGCTTATTATTCTGAGTGATTTGTGATTGCTGATGATATTCTATAGTCCATTGAAAAGATTTGAATGCTGTTTTGATTGGTTCAGTAATAATATGCGGTAGATGATACAGTAGATGATATGAAAATTCCCTCCAGCATATTTCGGACAGGAAGCATTGTATATGTTCTGAGTCTATTCCATGAGTTGAATTCACATTGACAGAATCAGCAGAATATATCTTGTAATGCTCTCTAGTATTTAATAATACCTGAGCTTTATACCATAAATATCTAGGGCTGATTTCTCCAAAATGCAAATGCGGAGATAGTAATGAAGTGCCTTTTGCATCGTATAGATTATTACGTGAGTCTTTATAAGCATGCAGAGTCTGTGAGAGAAAATCTTCAAATTTATTCAGAGCGAATGATTCACCTGGCCGCCAGAGAGATGATTTGCGCTCAGATTCCTCAGATGCAGACAAATATTGCTGCTGCGGTAAATCCTGTAAATTCATTGATAATGTGTGAGCTTGATGTAATGATTGCTCAGATGTAATTAATGTAGCTGGTTTTTGAGTGAGACAATGTTTAAAGAAAGGAGTAAAGATTTGAAAATAATTACCTTGCTGCGTGCGAATAGCATCAGGATCAAAAAGTAGATTGCCATTAAAATGTTTGATATTGATATCAGGAAATGTATCCAAGATTTCTTTATCCAGTGTACGATTATACGGCTCATAACATTTATTCCATGTAAGAGATATATGTACATCAGGATATTGCTGTTGTATGTAAGTAATAATATGCTGCAAAATCTCTTTAGTTTTACCTGTAAATGTATGTAATTCATGATTATGCTGTATCAGAGCTTGAGAAAGAGATTGTAAACTTTGAGACAGCCACCATGATGATGATTGACCTAATTGCCATTGTCCTGCATTATCATGATCTAATATATGTATAGGCAAAATATATTCATGCATGAGAGCATGCTGTAATGCTGGATTATCATGTAATCGCAAATCATGTCTGAACCACATGATACATACTTTTTTCTGCATAAAATAAGTATATAACAATTATGTCGAAAATATTATTATCAGTTCAGAGATATCACGGAATATAATCAAAATTTAACTAAAACCAAGTATACTCAAGCGATGTCTAAACATAAAGTCCTTGTGGTTGGTAGTAGCAAGTATTATTCTCGTACATTTGATAATGCGTTATATCCAAATGTAGAGTTTGCTTTTATGAATCACAGAGGTTTTCATGAGACAGATGATGATAAGTCATTTACAGAGCAGACATTGGTAAATGATATAGAGGCAGTGAGAAAAAATATAGGCTGGGAGAAATTTAGCATTCTAGGTCATTCTATACATGCTTTTATGGTCATGGATTATGTAGAGCAATATGCTAGACATATAGAAAAAGTGATACTGATAGGTGCTAGTCCTGTAGTAGGTGAAAAAGTAAGACTTGAAGCAGATCAATTATGGGAGAAAGAGGCTACTAATGCAAGGAAAGCTGCTTTGAAATCGAATCTAGATGCTAGGAGTATAGATCAGAGTATAGAGTCTGATCAACGGAAGAGTCATCAGGAAAATTTGATGATTGAGAATGATATAAAGCCGATGGATATGGATGCTGATGTGATTGGGAGTGCATCAAGCCAAGTAGTAGAATCTGCAGCAGAGTTGAATATAGAATCAAAATATATAGATGCATTAGTGCACACTGCAGATCTAGCAGAGATAGAACATATACAGATGCAATCGAACATTACTGAGGACAAGCCGCAAATACAGCAAATGAGCAAGGGGCTTGCGTTAGAATTAGTCGCAACTCATCTGCCTGATATATATCATGATATTCAAGATTCGTGTAGAGAAAACGATAGAGTAAGCGAGGTATGTAGTGATATAGATCATGCAGGAAGTAGTGATATAGCTCATGCAGGAAGTAGTGATATAGATCATGCAGGAAGAGGGAGGGTAAAAACGTGAATGAAGAGAAGACCATGATCATGACTGAGGAGCAGACCATGATACCTGAAACATCAATATTAGAGATAGCACAGCATAATATGTATGCGATACAGAGTACGTCAGAGCAAGATGAGAAGCAGAATGCAGATGTAGCATGTATGCATGTAAATAAAAAGACCAATGAAAATGATATTACAGCGCCGAGTAAGATTACCGAAGATAGCTCAAATATAACTACTATTGAGCTGCAAGAGTGTGATAAAACCGATGTGGATACGCAAATATATCACAGACTGTCAGATACAGAGATAAATACTAATATTGAGCAGGCAGCTATAGATAATACATGTCCTGATATTGCATCTTCTGCCACGAAAATAACAATTGATAATACTGATCCATGTCCTGATATTGCATCTTCTGCCACGAAAATAACAATTGATAATACTGATCCATGTCCTGATATTGCATCTTCTGCCACGAAAATAACAATTGATAATACTGATCTGCAAACTGAGGAGATAGTGACGAGTGAGTGTGATGATGTTATACATGACGAGGCATCTACAGTAGAGGTCAATCATATTCAATCTGATGAAAGGCTGAATATTGCAAGACCTAATACACATGCTAAGTCGCTAAAATCTACTGATATGCATGAAATGTTTGAAAATGATACAAATGCACTAATATCCGAAGCGATTGATAATCATCGTAGGAAGATGGATGTGTATGATTTAGATGAGCATGTTTTCGAGATATCTAGACAGATACATACTCAGTCGATTGTTGAGAATGTAGAGATTGTTGAGAATGTAGAGATTATTGATAGATCGGATGATACTGATACCAGAATACGTATGCTGTCACAATCAGAAATTACAGATGCGTTAGATGCTGCTACAAATGGCGCATATTCAGTCGCTCATAATCAAGATCAGTCAGTTATTACTCAAGATCAGTCCGATACTAATAATCCACGACATCAAAAGATATATACAGATCTGAATGAAGATAGTCCTGTAGCAAAAATGTTAAAAGATATGAAAAATCATGTGCATATATCTCCTGCATGGCATTCTCCAGATATGACTGATGTATCTCATGAAAATGCTGCAGATCATTATAATCATGATAGACATATTGAGTATGATCAATTGGCAGATCATGTACATTTACATGATGATATTGAAGCAAATGCAAGTAATTTAACTGAAAAGCATGATAATTCATTTACATCTAATCATAATGCGACTATCCTGTCATATGATGATATGACTGATCCATTTATCATACGTATGCTGAAGTATGCGCCAATGCTTTGGTATGATTACGAGTTCGATGCAAGTCCATTATGGAAAAATATACACATAAATCATAAATGGGCTGATTATATTTGGGGTAAATTCTGGACTCATAAAAATTTAGGATTAGCGATTGCTCGTATTGCTAAACCTGTGATTATTTGTATGGGTAAATATGATTACTGGAATCCTATAGCTATGTGGAATGATTATAAGAGTTTAGATCATGTCACCGTACATGTGTTTGCAAAGAGTGGACATAATCCTCAATATGAAGAAAAAATAGCATTTGCTAAAGTACTGAATGAATGGTTGGAGAGTTAAACTTTACTGGCTGCATGGTTGGATCATTAATCTGCAAAGATTGTGTATAAAATAAGCATATAGCATGCGTTACCATATATGATGAATAAAATGAATTTGAGTATGTGTATTGTTTTGAAAATATATTGAGGTCAAAGCCGGAATCGAACCGACATACAAGGATTTGCAGTCCTCTGCATGACCACTCTGCCATTTGACCTACAATACAAATGTATCATATTTCGCCAATAGAAGCAAAGCTTTTTTCTTTTTTTATTAATATACATATAAAAACATGAAATAATCTGATATTAACATAATCTCAACAGATGCTATTCCATTACAATTAAGTCTTGTTATAATGATGCATGCGTATTAGAGGCACACAAGATTTATTCGGGCAAGAATATGAATTATTTCAGTATATAGTACAAACATTTTATAGAATTGCGAAAAAGTACGATGTAAAATTTCTACAAACATCAACTTTGGTATCGTATGATACTATAGTGCGTACTTCAGGTGCTGATTCAGATATAGTCAGTAAGGAAATGTTTTTCGCAAAATATCTGAAAGATACTACTAAGACAGAGCAGGAGATTAAGATCGAGCAAGAGGTATCAGATGAAAAAGATGATATTATTTTAAAACCAGAAGGTACAGCTCCAGCTATCAGAGCATTACATGATATGAATGTGCATATGTGTACACCATTACGTATAGGATATCTGGATCGCATGTTTAGATATTGTCGACCACAAAAGGGTAGATTACGTGAATTTCATCAGGTAGGTGTAGAATTTTTTGGTGAAGATTATTTAATAGATCTGCAGAATATTTGTTTAGCTGTAGAATTCTTGAAAGCACTCAAGCTCTTAGATCATTTAACGCTCAATATAAATACTATTGGAGGAGTGGAGAGTAGAGCTGTCTTTTCAAAAGCACTGGGTGAGTATTTTATACAACATAAGCATCTCATTAAACATTGGCATAATAATCCATTGCGTATTTTGGATAAACTGACAGATATAGAAAAGGTACAAATGCCTGATATGCCTAATATTATAGATTTTATTAATGAAGATGATAGAGTATATTTCGATAAGATTACTGATGGTTTGGATAGTTTAGGTATTCAGTATAAAATCAATAGTTCTATTGTACGTGGATTAGATTATTACTCTCATATAGTCTTCGAATTTACAACACAGTCAAAAACAGCGCAAAATACAGTGCTTGCAGGCGGTAGATATGATAATTTGATCAAGCAGATTAGTCAACATCAAGATATGTCGGCTATAGGTTGGGGAGCTGGCATTGAACGTTTGATGATATTATGTCAAGAATGCAATGTTCAGCCTGTAATGCAAACAGAGAATATACTCTTGATTAATATGGGATGCGATATGCATTGTTTGCAATTACTACATACTCTACAACAGCATTTAACAAATCCGATAAATATGATTACAGTAAATAAATTAGGTAAAGGTTTAGATATGGCTAATAAATCAGGATATACGCATGTGATTATTTGTGGAGAAAATGAGATGCATTCTCAGCAATATACGTATAAGCATATGACTCAGCATATACAGCGAGTATTTCCTATTGGTGAATTGGTAGAGTATATACAAGTATTGACTGCGTAAAGTCTTTTAGTGCTTGCGTCGTGTATATGAAATAATGTGCAGTATATGGTAAAATGTATCAAAATATTTCATAGAAAAACAAAAATACTATACATTCATCATAAAACCCTTTTACTTTACAGAAATATATTGTATAATGTAACAATTGACTAAATGGAGGATAAATGCTTAGTCCAGCTAAAGTAAAATACAGAAAACAACAAAAAGGACGTGTTAAGGGTAACGCTACTAGAGGTTATTCACTTAGCTACGGTACATGCGGATTGAAAGCAATGTCGCCTATACGTTTAACAGCAAGACAGTTAGAAGCAGGTAGAGTTGTGATCAATAGATTCTTAAAGAGAAAAGCGAATGTATACTTGAGAGTATTTCCTGATCTACCAGTAACGAAGAAGCCTGCAGAAGTTCGAATGGGTTCTGGTAAAGGTAGCGTAGAGGATTGGAGAGCAAGAATTTATCCTGGTACAATCGTATACGAAATCGATATGAAAGAAGATATGGATTTGGCTTGCGAGGCATTGAGAAAAGCTGGATGTAAAATGCCATTCACATGGAAAATAGTACGTGCGGATCAGGCCATTCAAAGTATTGCTAAGTCAGAAAAAGTTGAATAATTATTAGGAATTTGTAGTTATACGCTATCTTTACAACATTATTAGGAATTATGAGATTATATTGTATGTCAAACGATGAAATGTGAATAGATGAAATGAGAGTCAGGAGTTCTATGATATCTTTGCAGATGCATGAGATACTGATGTGAGATGGTATGAGATATATATGAGCGGATGTAGAGATGATGTGAGATATATTAACGTGGCATGAGATATATGTATGTTTGTCAAATCATACTATGTGAGATAATCCGATGATGCATGCGATACTGATGTGAGTGCACAGAGATAGCATGAGCGATATAGAGATGATGTGAGATATATTAACAATACATATATCAATGTATACATAATAAGGTTTCTCTAGAATGATACTATTCTGATATCATACAAACTTGTAGCTAGAATCTGATGAATGCAGCAAATACTACAATAGTGCTGTATGAGACTTGATAAATATGTTACGCAGATTTATAGCTAGGAGGTGAGATGAATGCTCGAATCATGATATAATGAAGTTATAGCGCAATGTTCATATTATACTGTAAAAAACTAAAAAACTTTAAATGCAGATTATGTTTTAAATGTCGATTATATATAAATTATATT
>CAZLVD010000004.1:0-35503 GCA_964563095.1 uncultured Rickettsiales bacterium | reverse complement strand
AAAAAACTTTAAATGCAGATTATGTTTTAAATGTCGATTATATATAAATTATATTGACATTGCTAATCATAACTAGGCAATATTTTCAGGCTCTAAGTATTTGCATTGCTAATCATAACGTGGCGTATATTAGTGCGATAATGTGAATCGATAATCTTTGCAGTATATTAGGTGCGATAATGTGAATCGATAATCATAACGTGGCGTATCAGTTTCTAAGAATATATTGCTTATGCATACTTAAAATGGGATTGAATCCGCGCCAGATGTATATCCATTCGAGCCTTCAGAATCTGATGATGAACCGGAATCAAATGATGAAGATCCGATGTCTGATAGTAATGTCATTGTCTCTACATTAATTTCATATTTGGTTTTCTTCTGATTTGTATCTTGATCATTCCAAGTACGTACATTTAAAGGTCCTTCAATTAAGATTTTATCACCCTTACGTAATTTGCTACACATATCTACAATAGTCTGATTATAGGAAATAAGATTAAACCATGATGTGATACGCTTAGTTTCCTGAGTATCGCGCGTCTTGATTAACTTAGTCACAGCTATAGACCAAACAGCATACTGTGAATTATTGGACGAGGTATTTATTTTTGGTAACGAATCAACCATACCTGATAATGTAGTGCGATTTATAGATGAGTGCATATTCTCGTTTTCATTATATGACATATAAACTCCAATTACATGGTAACAGAATTTACTAAGAAAACTAGATGTGATGCATAAAATACTATATCATTGTGCAAAAATTGCTGAAAAATCATACGGTTAATTCCTTAAGGATCTATCTCTTTGTAACTCAAAAAAAATAAGTATAATTATATGATGTTTTGCAAATAAAATATATGTGATGCATGTAAAAAATCGGCTAATATAGATATATATGAGACATTTGAATTGCATAATAAAACATATAGAGATACAGTGACATTGTTTGTTTGAGTATATATTGAGTCTCTTGATGCGAAGACTGAGAGATTATTGTGCGACTAATGTAGATGATGGAGATGTAATCGTCAAATTATTTCTTTTTAGCTAATGGATGTTTTGCTATACCATCAAGTAAATGTGACCAATGTAATTTCAGATAGCGCTCTGTGGTACTTAAATGCGCATGTCCTAAGATTTTCTGTATAGATACAAGATCTGCTCCAGATTCAAGTAGCATCATAGCCTGAGCATGTCTGAAGCTATGCGGATGTATTGCTGCGAAATTTGTATTACATGTTTCCTGCTGAGCTTTCAGAGCTGCTTGCTGTACGGTTTTAAATCCCCATTGACGACTGATATGATTGAGACCTGTGCGGCTATGGAACAGGTATGGATTTTTATCCGTACGAGATTGTATATATGTATCTAGTATACTCTTGACGTGTTCGGTAATAAATACCACGCGTTCTTTGCGACCTTTACCTATAATATTAAAATAACTTTGAGTACTAAGCAAACATGTTTGTATAGTTTTGAGTTTGATAGATAAGATTTCACTTATACGTCCGCCTGTAGCAAACATCAGAGCTAGAAATGCTTTAGCTTTAATATTTTCAGCTGATTGAATGAGTGTAATAATATCGTTATAATGTGTGAATTGAGTATTCTGTTGAAGTTTAGGTAGATTGGCTTCGATATAGATATCTAGAAATTTACAATACTGTTTGATAGCTGTAAATTTACGCAAGCTAGATGCTGTACTTATACGTTGTTGCTCCAGATGATCTATATATTTCTGAATACGCTGATTATATTCTATTTCTGGATGAAAGAGTAAAAATTGCTTGATATCTATAATATATGCATTGATTGTATTATTTGAGAGGTTTTTCTCAATAATCATTTGTTGTCTAAAACGCTTGAGTGATATAGAGTCTGCAATTGAGATATCATTCATGAGATAGTATAGCATTAGAATATCATCCTTCATCTATAAAAACTATTATACTATATCTGAATATTGTGCGTATATAGATATAGTAGATGCATATATAATTAGTGTTACTTCTTGATGATTGTAATGCTCCTCCTTGATTATTATAGACTATTATACTCTACATGGACTACTTGGTATAGCTAACCAAAAATAACATCATTATTATCTATATCATCTTTATCCGCTAGATGATTATGCTCATGTAATGGTTGCTTACTTGTAATAGATTGTTTATATCTCTTATGCCAATTTTTTGCGTAAATTTTAGCTATATCTTGATTAGAGATAATCATGATATTCTCAGCATTACGTCGTTGAGCGGACATAGTAAAGTTAAAACTACCTGTAATCACCACATCATCAGCGATTATAATTTTGTTATGGGCAATACCAGGCATATAGTCTATTATTACTTCTGCATTTTTGAGATTACGTAAGATTTTTGCTGTAGCGCGCTCTTGTGATGTAATGGGTTTTTTATTTACTGCCTTAACATTAGATTTATCTAAAAGTATCCTTACAACTACTCCTCTCTCAAGCGCTTTAGCTAATGCTTGACCTATCGCTGTAGATGTAAAACCATATGCTTGTATCAAAATTTGCTTCTGAGTATTATTAATTACATATACAATTTGCTGCTCGCAATCATCTTGTGGGGTAAAGAAAACCTGAGTGCTTTGCTCATCTAATTTTGTATGATTAATGTATATTGATCTAGAAAAGAAACCTATAAATAACATAGATAGCATGGCTAATATACGAGCTATGATGGTATGTGTTGTATTTGTATTCGACATTGCGTGAGTATATCATGTAAAATGTATTTATATAATAGTAATATAGTTTTTTCTGGATTGTCTAATCTAACTGAGGTATCTGTATATGTGATATATTCATACATTAATAGAAAGCAATTGTGATATATAAAGCATCAATCATAATAGCAAGCTGTCGATTATTAATCTGCAAAATGCATATTGATTTTCTATTTGCAATACGATCAGCAGACGTAATCTCATCATGTATCTTCAGTGATTGCTCTTGTTTTTTTATCTAAATCAGATAGAATATCATTGAGGGTGATTAGCTCAGCGGTAGAGCATTTCGTTTACACCGAAGTGGCCGTAGGTTCGATCCCTACATCACCCACGTTTTTATTTATCATTTAGAGTCATGTATTTTTTCTATCATTCTGCTATCAATTAGATATGAAATATATGTTACTACTACTGAATTTTTGATGGCAATACCAAATAATACTAATATTAAGCAGAATAAAAAACACAATGATCATTGCAAACAAATGCTAAAGCGTCAAAATATAATATCTAAGATGCATATAATAGGATTTATTGCTGGTGCCGGTGCAGTTTCTTTGTATAATTATATTAATGCTATTAATAAAAAGAATGATGATAATATTAGAAAGAAGAGATTGGATGATGAATATAAAGCAGTGATTGCAAATATAAATAATGCAAAAGTACAGATTGAAGACTTTAGTCCTTGCGACGATATAAAGTGTATAAAGTTTTCAACTACTGTTAGTCATCCTATACATTGGTGTGAAGTACATTTTCATATCAATGATGGTGTAGTATTTCTAGAATATAAGTATGAGCACTTATTTGCTTTTGATAAGACTATTAAATATACGCTATCATTAGATTCCACTCACAAACACATAATGAACTTGGCAGTAGAATCTGATAATTCTTCATTAATAACCGAAGACGTGATTAATACTGATATACCAATGATCATTAACATTATAATACAGTATTCAATACCTATTTTTTCAAGGGTACAATACTTAAACTTTCAGCTGCCGACAGATTTAAGGAAGGCTTATACTGACAATCATGGAAGCAAGATTCATAAATTTCTAAAGCTGTTAAAATCATCACCGCGCACGAAGCATGTGAAGATCATGGCATAAGATAAGCAAAACAAAATTAAAATATATAGACGAAAACTGTAGCTGCGCATGATTGTATTAATGACAGGTATCTATAATCTTACAGACTACAGTTGCGCATGATTGTATTGCATGTACTCATAGACTACAGCTATGCATGATTAGATTATATCTTTGGCCAAGATTCATTCGCGATATGAGTGTGATACATCTGATCGTATAATGCTGCTGTAATGACAGGTATTAATGGATATGCTAGTTGTAACCAGACTTTGAACAATTCACGTACATCATTGGTTTTAGCATAAGTTTCCATATCATTGAACATGATTCTTAGTTTAGCTATGTATGTGTTGTAATGCAGATGTTCTATATCATACGTGACACCATCTATAAGTTTTTTCCATTTTCTCTCTTCCATCTCTGTAAATACTTTTGCTGATTTTGCCTGTGTATCCGCGACATTGATCAAAGTTTCACTAAGATTCCATAGCTTATTCAAGAATCTATATGTACCGTCTAGCTTGCCTTGCTCCCAAATATATACGCTATCACATGGACTATCTGATAGAATGGTCATGCGTAGTGCATCAGAGCCATAAGCATCAAGTAAATTACGTAAATTGATGTCGTTTTTGAGAGATTTACTCATCTTGACAGGACTACCTACTATTACTTTACGTCCATCTGCTGTAAAATATGCGCCATTTTCCTGTTTTACATCTTCAGTATAAACATATTGCCCATCTTCCGTTTGATATGTCTGACTGCATACCATTCCTTGTGTGAATAATCTCTTAAATGGCTCAGCTTTTCTATCTACTAACGCTTTCATGAAAAATCTCGCATATAGTAAATGTAAAATTGCATGTTCAACACCGCCTATATAAATATCTACAGGCATCCAGGTTTTAATCATGTCATCTGTAAATACTTCTGGAGACGATAGTGCATTTGCGTATAATGTAGAGTATGTATGATGTGAGCCAGCGGATGCGTTGTGCTCTGCAGAAGTATGATTTGTTGCATTTGAATATGCTTCTGAAGCTGTGCTATGACATGCCGGATTATCCCAAGCTAATTGTGCAAAACGCAAGAAATACCATGATGAGTCTATAAAAGTATCCATAGTTTCTGTTTCACGTACAGCTGACCCACCGCATTGATGACATGTAGTATGCTTCCATGTAGGATGGCGTTCAAGTGGATTACCTAATGCTTCGAATGTAACATCTTCTGGTAAGTGTACTGGTAATTGAGCTTTTGTGAGCGCTACTGTACCGCATTTATCGCAATAAATAATCGGAATTGGACAGCCCCAATAGCGTTTTCTGGAAATACCCCAATCACGCAATTTATAGCATGTTTTAGGTAATGCTATACCTTTTTCCATTAGATCATTCAATGTATTTTTCGCTGCATCTGTAGATGTTTGACCTGTGATAAATCCAGCATTGATCATTAATCCATCCGCAATGATAGGTATGATTTGCAGATTATTATTTTTAGCAAATGCCTCATCTCTCATATCATGTCCTGGACAGCCGTATACGCATCCTGTACCATAATCCGCTAATACATAATCTGTTACAAAAATATCCAAAGGAGTGCCGGTATAAGGATGTATTGCTCTTAAATTTAGCTTCTCACCTATATACTGTGGATTTTGTTTTTCCTTAGATGTAGCATTTTTACATTTATGAATGAATGCCTCAAGTGTTGCTGTCATATGAGCTTTTTGTATCAATGCATGTTTGTGTGATAGACCTATAAAAGTACAGCCAAAAATCATATGAGGCTTAGTAGTGAAGACTGGTAAAATATCTATTTTATTACCATGTTGATCTATAATATCAAAGTTGATTGTGCAGCCTTCTGATTTACCAATCCAATTTCTCTGCATGACTTTTACATGTTCTGGCCAATTGACTGTATCCAATCCATCTAGTAACTCCTGAGCATATTCTGTAATTCGAATAAACCAATGATGAATTTCTCTTTGTTCTACTACAGCCTTTGATCTATAACCGCGTCCGTCTATTACCTGCTCGTTAGCTAATACCGTTTGCTCTACAGGATCCCAATTGACTACTGCTAGTGATCTATATACTAAATTTTTTTCATACAATCTCAGGAAAAGTTCTTGTGTAAATTTGAAATAAGATTCATCGCATGTAGATAATTCTGTTTGTTCCCAATTATAGGCAAAGTTGAGCTTGAGCATATCATTTTTCATGTGTTGAATATTGTCTAGTGTCCATTGTTTAGGATGTAACTTCTTTTCCAGTGCTGCATTTTCTGCTGGTAATCCAAATGCATCCCAGCCAAATGGATGCAATACATCAAAGCCACATGCTGTTTTATACCGAGCATATACATCTCCAATGGTATAGTTTCTCACATGACCTATATGCAATCGTCCAGATGGATACGCAAACATTTCTAGTACATATAGCTTATTTTTTGGCTTACTATTCACATTTGCATGATTAGACATATATTTGGTTTCTAATTCTCTAAAATTATACTTAGACATGCGCTAATATAGCATATTTGTAGTATTTTCAACAGTTGATTAATTTATATGTATCGAAGTAATCATCGAAAAAATGGCATCCCTAACGGGGATCGAACCCGTGTTTTTACCGTGAAAGGGTAATGTCCTAACCGCTAGACGATAGAGACTCCAACGTTATTATCTCATATGTAATATATAAGTCAAGTAGTTTTGTGCAGATCGAAATCGAAATTGTCTTGATATCATTTCAAAAGCATAACTGTTTTATTTTCAAGATTGTATGTGTATAATAAACCATGCATAATCCATTAGACCAGTTTGTTGATAAAGTGGTAGGTAGGATCACTCTTTTTAATACAGATCTGTGTATTACGAAGGCTGTTGTTTCGATGCTTTTAGCTCTCGCACTTGTTATAATTGGTACTTATTGGTATGTACGTAGAACATATCAAATATCAAGTGTATATTCATATATTGTAGAATATGCTTATGAATTTATACGTGACATATTAGTGCAAAAAGCCGGTACAGATGCAGTGAAATATATGCCATTTATCATATCTTTATTCATGACCATTCTTCTGAATAATTTACTGGGGCTTATTCCTGGATTATCTACAGCTACCAGTCAATTGGTAATAAATATATGCTTATCTCTCTTAGTATTTATGTTTGTAATATATGTATCTATTGCTAACAATGGATTGCATTTCATCAAAATGTTTATTCCTAGAAATGTGCCTTGGCCTATCCTTATTTTACTTATACCTATTGAGCTCATGTCATTTTGTATCAAGCATCTGAGTTTATGTATTCGTTTAAGTATCAATATGATGGCTGGACATATTATTCTAAAAATTTTCGCAGGTATTATTGTAAAATATAAAGCTAGTATTATTGTTATATTGCCTGTATTAGTATGTTTGACTGTATTTGAGATTTTTGTAGCATGCATGCAGGCGTATTTGTTTACTATCTTAACCAGTGTATATATTAACGATGCTATGCATTTGCATTAAAGTATAGAGATTCATGTAAAAAGATGCGAATAGTGATACTATAGATTATGAAAATAGCCAAGGTAGTCTTCTTGCAAACATGGTCAGATGAGTATGATTATATATGTGATGATACTGTTGCTATTGGCGATCTGGTATTGGTACCTATTAAGACAAAGATGATACAGGGTATTGTATGTGATCTAGAGAATATAATGAATATAGAGTGGATTAATCCTAAGTTAAAAAATGTACAGCAAATATTACAGAATGCTTTATTAACGCAGGATAATATACTGTTTTGCAAGAGAGTAGCGCGATTTAATTTTGTATCCTTAGGAGCTGTAATGAAGCTTATGATTTCGCAGGATATTACCAAACAGAAAATTAAACTACCTGTGTATTTTAAGTATGATGACAGTAAATGGTCTATAGAAGAATTTATCACTAAAAAGCATCAGAAAACCCTTGTGAGTGCTATGAATAAAAATAGAATCGAGATTATGACCTTTGAGACATGTATAGAGTTGAATAATATAGAATATTTGACAGATGATCAGATACAGGCAGTAGAGATACTTGTGAATGAATATAATAAGAGATCAGATAAGATGTGTCATGATAATATGCAGAGGAATGAATTGAATCATCCTGCTATTACAAAAGTTTTACTGGAAGGATCTACTGGTTCTGGTAAAACGGAGGTATATATTGAGTTTATTACACGAATTTTGCAGCAGAATTATGATACTGTTAAGAATTTTTCTGATAGATGTCAAAATGTATTAGACAAGAGTAGTGCAAAGAATCATTGTCTATTTAATAAGCAATGCGTGTGTGATAATCTAAAAGCTCGAAAAGCAGAGAATTATGACAATGGAGATGATATAGCTGATATAGATAATAGAGATGATATAGATAATAGAGATGATATAGCGCATCTGTCATGCATACAATGCACAAGACCTATGCAAATTCTTATTTTGATGCCTGAGGTATCTCTTACATTCGCATTTGTAGAGAGATTACATAAGCATTTTGGTATACAGCCTTTAATATGGAATCATAAGACTAGCGCTACCGGTAAGCAGACGATATTCGATTGGGCTAGATCTGATGCTTCAGGTATTATTATAGGTACTAGATCTGCAATTTTTCTCCCATTTAAACATCTCACATGTATAATTATTGATGAAGAACATGATGATAGCTATAAACAAAGTGAAGGATTGAGATATCATGCCAAAGATTGTGTGGAATTTATGTCTGATTTGTACGGAGCTATCGTGATATATGTATCCGCTACACCATCTATGGATTTGCTGATAGATAACACTTGCAAGCATATAAAGCTTACTAGACAGCCTTTACATGGACAGGCTGAGATAGTCATTACTGATATGTCGAAGTATGGTGCGGCGGCGAGTGTGAATGGTGCGAGTGCTGATGCGGCGAGTGCGAGTTCGGCTGATGCGGCGAGTGTGGGTGTGACGAGTGTGGGTGTTGATGATGGGATGGATGTGATGGGTGTGACGTGTGCGAGTTCGGCTGATGCGGCGAGTGTGGGTGTGACGTGTGCGAGTTCGGCTGATGCAGCGAGTGTGGGTGCGGCGAGTGTGGGTGTGACGAGTGTGGGTGTTGATGATGGGATGGATGTGATGGGTGTGGATGTGCCGCGGTCCGATATACTAATTCAGCTTGAGCATGTGAAGCAAACTAAACCAAAGAAAAATCTAATTTCAGAAGAAACATTGAGATATATACGTGATCGTATGAAGAAAAATGAACTGTGTTTGTTATTTATGAATAGAAAAGGTTTTGCATCTGTAATTATGTGTTATGCATGTAGAACCCGTATGGTATGTAGAGCATGTTCTGTTGGATTGGTATATTATAGAAATAAAAATGAGAACATGTCGATAAATAGTCAAATGCATGCAATGCAGTCAGATCACAGTGCAAATAATCACATGCATACTAATCAAGACAAGCAAGCGGAGTCGCTCAGTGCTAATCAGGCAGATCAGCACAGTGTGAATAATCACATGCATATTAATACTACTAAAGCCGCTCACGCAGATCAGACCAAAGTACATATCGCTCACGCAGACCAGACCAAAGGACATATATGCGGAATGGGTATGTGTCATTATTGTGGATATAGTCAGTCTATTTATGATAGATGTAATTGCGGTAATCCATGGAGTTTTTCAGGTACAGGTATAGAGCATATAGAATCGTTGCTATTGCAGGAAATACCAGAATTACGCGTGCGTGTAGTACATTCTGATATAGGTAAAAAGGAATTGGCTGATATCATGCGTATGGCCAATAATCGTGAATTAGATATGCTGATTGGTACGCAAATGCTTATTCAAGGTCATAATATCGAGCATTTGACTTTTATTTGCATTCTTGATTGCGACTTGAGTTTAGCTATGCCTTATTATAATGCTAATGAACATACGTATGAAATTTTTACACAGGCTAGAGGTAGAGCTGGTCGAGGTCGCTTTCCTGGCATATGTATGTTACAAACTCATAATCCAAAAAATAAGATGATTGAACATTTTAAAAATGACACTATAGATGCATGGAAAAAAGATGTGATGAAGGAGCGTGAGAAATATTTTTGGCCTCCATATTGTCATTTATTAGCTGTGATTCTGGAGGCGCATTCCAATCAATTTTTACAAGCATATACTCAAGCTTTACATGCGAAATTACTTGATCTAATACGTACTCAGCGATATAAAGTTACACTCAATCATATTTCGGAGTTAACAGAAGAGCAGAAGAGCCAGTATTGTCATGTGCTTGGACCTACTCCTTCGGTAATATATAGAATGAAAGGTAAATATAGAAATAGATTTTTGATAAAATATCAGAATTTTGCTGATGTTGAAGAACTGATACGTATATGGATAGAGAAAACTAAAGAGGTGCGTGTAATTATAGACAATCATCCGGAGAATTTTATGTAGATATGTTGAATGTATAAAGAGTCAAAGAATTCTGTATATATGAATAAAAATCAGATGATGTTTTCATGAATAGCCATTGATTGCATACAAATCACTTGCACATGAATTTCATACTGTTATGATTGAGTCTTGTGATCCGTTATATCTCCATTATGCGGTTTGCTTTTCAATAATTCTGTGATTGTATAAATAAGATGTTTGACCTGTACCGGTTTAGATAAGATAGCTACATCAGACGGTACACTTTCCTTCACTTCATTAGCGTTAAAGCCTGTCATGAGTATGATTGGTAATGTTTTATTACGCTCTTTGATTTTTTGTATTAATTGTATGCCATTTAAATTAGGCATGATAGCATCTGTAATGATTAATGATAGATCTGACAGCTGATCTATAGCGTTTAATCCTTTCATACCATCTTCACATGCGGTAATGTGATATCCTTGCTTTTTCAATGCTCTAACCATTAGATCTCTACCAGTCTCATCGTCATCTACAAGTAAAATATGATATTGATTGTTTTGAGTTTGTAGTTGCTGTATTAGATCTGATCCATGTAAACATGGTATATATACTGAGAAGGTTGTTTTACCTGGTTCTGATTGCAAATCTATACCGCCGCTATGCATATTAGCTAATCTGTATATGGTGGCTAGACCTAGTCCTGAGCCGGTTTTCTTAGTAGAGAAGAATGCATTGAAGATGTGGGGTATGTTATATGTAGGGATACCTGATCCATTATCCGTAACTGATATCATCATATAATTTTTAGGAGCTAAAATACCTGTACTGATATTTTTAGGAGTTAATAATGTGACATGAGATACATTTAATGTAATTTCCTTAGCATGCGCATCGCGCGCGTTTACTACAAGATTCAGAGTAATTTGCAGGATTTGTGATGCACTGAGATTAACTAGTTGCTTCGATTCATCTATATGTGTATGTAGCTTGACTTTTTCCCCAGCAAGTACTATTAATGATTGCATGAAATTTTTGATTACTAAAGCTGGATCAGTTTCTTGTTTATCAGTTTTATCTTTGCTAAATTCTAGCAGTTGTTTGATTAATTCTTGCGCTCTAGCTGTGGTACCATGTATGGCTTTGACATCATCATGATGCTCGTCGGATAATTTATCTTGTAAAGAGTATAATAGTAGTGAGATTGCATTGATTACATTATTAAAATCATGTACAACACTGGCTGTAAGATGTCCAAGTAGTTGTAAATTCTGAGCTACATATGCTTTTTGTTTGATATTTTCTAATTCTTGTATATTATGCAGACAGATGCAATATTGATTCTGATTCAATGCTACTACGCTTAATTTAATAGGTATGTTTTTCGTTCCCCATAAAGTATCCATATAAGAGACGTAGCCAGTTTGAGCAAATGCTTTTTCGACGGCTAACTGGAAATCTCGTATACGGCTTTTATGTAGAAATTTTTCAAACTGTACATTTTTCCATTCCGAAATATATTCATACATATGTCGATTAATATTCTGTATTTGATGAGAATTAGTGATGATACAGCATGGTATAGGTAGTTTATGTATCCAGCTTATATCGGTATCTACAGGAATAAAAATGATTACAGTACGAGTATAAACATGTATATATCTTAACATCCATATACAGCCTGATTTATCCTCTCCCAGGACTTGCTTGGATGAATCAATGATATTGATACATGATACTAATGGAATATTACCAGTCTGATCACTATTAAGGAAATTCTGTGTAAAACATTCATTTTTATTGATAATAATGCCGTTTTTATCGATGAAACATACAGGTATATTATCTACTTCCAGACATTGATTGGAAAGTTTTTTGAGCTTGAGTTGAGTATATATTATGTATATTGGTAGTATTATACATAATATAGAACTCATAATTATAATATTTAACATGCGACATTTTATCACAAAAAAAATCAAAAACATGCCTGATGTGATGTGATTTGAGGAAAATTGACTATAGTGCATGTTTAGTCGTGACTGAAGATCAGAATATGATTTATACAGAATTCTGCATGCTTACTGCTATTTGATCTTATCTTTACTAATTTTTAATATCTAATTGTTATTATGAATTGTTCTTGAGAGCAAAAGTTTAAGCTTTTAGCTCTGCAAGTTGATTATTTATCTCTTCTTTTCTATTTCGAATTTGTTTCAGAGTTTTCTCTATTTCTATCTCTGACATTTCGTTTAAATGATCTGCTATCTCAAAAAAAGTAACTGCATTTTCATCCTTACGAAAATATCCACATGCTCTACCAAGTAATTCTTGAGCTTTTAATGCATGCCCTACATGTCCATTCTCTAATGCATTTTTAGTAATTTTATTTAATTGTTCTACGAATTTAGTTCTACTACTCATGTAACTCATATCATCCTGCCTGACTCTTGATTCAATAACTGTTGTTGATTAAAAATTGATTGCATAGCATATTGTGCTATTTGACCTGAATTGTCTGTATTGTTTGAATATGAAGCTGCTGCAAACATAATGACTTTAGCTATATTCACCATGACAGTTGATTCTATTTTAATCTCTCGCCAGTTAGTTATCTTATCTTTGATTATTTGTTTGAAATCTGAGAAGGTATAACCTTGATTATATAAATTTGATACATATTTTGCACATTGTATACCTGCTTGAAATAAAAACATGTATATAAGATATGTTTTGCTATCTTTTGTATATTTTTTATACGGAGGTACTTTAGGATTTTTACTAAACGCCTTATCTTGATTGGGATTATCATCATCTATAGATGCATGCGTCAGTAATGTCTGTCGATTATGATATTTTGTATCTGTATTTTCATGATTGTATGTTCTATTCATAAAATCGAATAACTCTGATTCATAATCGCATGTATAATAATCATCATCTAATTGTACATGATGATTAATTGTTTCTGAGGCACTACCATTATCAATGGTTTTTGTATTTTCTGTTTTAACTTGCGCTGTTTCATTTTGATTATCATTTGAATTACCTAGTATCTTTGTTTGTACTCTTGTATCTACTGTTTCATTATTTAAATTATCTCTACGTAAAATTCCATTATTTGTATTAGTCTTCTTATTTAATCTATTCATTTAAATTTACCTCTAAAGATCCCGACCTACGCCCACCAACCGCCCATATTGCGTATTTCCCCAGAGGTTTTACTATATTATTCTTGTAATTCTTATATGTATTATTAGAAGGATGAGTTAGATAAGATAAGCTTGTCTTATGTGCGTTATTTGATATGTCACAATAATTCATCAACACCCTTCTATTCTCAGTATATAATGAGCGGATATGTGGCTAAGAATTGGAATGAAAAGACAATATAAATAAAGCAAAAATGCGATTTTTAGATCTAGTATGTAATTATTTGATATAATAATAAATGAAAAAAAATTTACACGCCCTATAGGACTCGAACCTATAACCTACAGCTTAGAAGGCTGTTGCTCTATCCATTGAGCTAAGAGCGCTGCCAGATATTATAGCATCTATTTTGCCATGAGTAAATATAATTTTATGTTTTTTACAGATGTTTATTTAAGAATAGACGGATTTTAGAATGTTTGCATTATTGAAGTCTATGAATATATCTCTGAAATCAAAATATTTAAGATGTAATATAGTTGTAATTTGATAATAATCTTTATTAAGTATGATATCTGAATAAAACATGATGGACATTCTATTAGCTCTGTTACTGATGCGCTGAATTATGTTATAATAGCCAATGTCAGTAATTCAAGAATTAAATGAATTAGGTTTAGTGCATCAATTTACAGGTTTAAGTTTAGATGAAATATTATCAACTCCACGTACAGCATACATCGGTATGGATCCTACAGCAACTGCTATTCATGCTGGATACTTGATTATTATACGTATATGTAGCATCTTGAAAAAACATGGACACAATATTATTGTACTGATAGGTGGTGCTACAGCTAAAATTGGTGATCCTACAGGTAAATCAGCTCAGCGTAAAGTACTTGATGATGAGACAATTGCTAATAATATAGCTTGTTTAAAAAAGAGTATCGAGAAATTTTTCCCTGGTAGCCGAGTTGTAAATAATGCTGATTGGCTTAGCTCATTGAATATGGTTGAATTTTTAGATAAATATACCAGACATGTAACCATTAATACACTCATCAAGCTAGAGTCTTTCGAAAAACGTCTTGTAAATGAGCAACCATTGAGTGTATTGGAGTCTTTTTATCCTATATTTCAAGGTTATGATTTTTATCATTTAAACAAAACATATGGATGTGACTTGCAATTAGGCGGATCTGATCAATGGTCGAATATATTGTATGGAGTGGATTTAGTAAAGCGTTTATCTGATAAGTCAGTGAATGGTATTACATGTCCATTATTTTTAAATTCAGCAGGTGAGAAAATGGGCAAGACAGCATCTGGAGCTATATGGTTAGATGAAACTCTTACGTCTGTATATGATTTTTGGCAATATTGGCGTAATACAAATGATGTTGATGTAGTACGTTATGCTAAGTTATTCCTAGATTTAGAGCAAAAAGATCTGGATATTAATTCATTTAAGAAATTATTCGCTACCCGCATGACAGCTTTTGTACATGGTGATGACAGTGCATTGAAAGCAGAACAAGAAGCTAGTGCTATTTTCGAAAAACAGGATTTTGGATCCGCTCCGGCATGTATATGTAGTGCTACTGATCGTTTATGCGATGTATTAATGAAAATGTCATGGTGTTCATCGTTATCTCAAGCAAAAGATCTGATTAAGTCAGGAGCAATTACTGTAAATGATCAGAAAATATTTGATCCTACAATGACTGTGCAGCATGAAGAGATTATTTGCAAAGGTAAGAAGTTATATTGCAGAATTGTGATGATATGATGATGTGAGATTGTAATGACTGTGCAGCATGAAGAGATTATTGCAACGTACAACAAATTCTGTCCCATAGTATCAATAAGTTTGTTTGATTGATATATTAGATTGATTCAAGATGCAATTGTATAGTCATTTATTCGAATAAAATATATATATGCTGAGATAGAGAGTAGCAAACACTATTCTCTATATTATGATAATAAGTCCTACAGCTCTCTAAAAATTCTAACGTTTTGCAGCTCAGTAGAGGATCAATGTTAGTGACTCAATACTAGCGCAGATATATATAGTGAGCATTAGATGTATATCATGTTATTTATGTGAGATATTTACGTTTGATGTATAAAAATACTAGATTAAGTTGATTAAATATAATGACTGAAAATATGAATAAGAACATGAAAACATGATATCTGTTGACTCAAATCATTTATAATACTCTAACTTTACCAGTAATATCCAAAATCACATCAGAAGCATTAGATAATAATTCTACATGTTTTGGTAATACAATATCTTGTACTAATACGCTACGACCTGTTTTCAATGTTTCTATATTAATTTCAAGATTCTTTGGCATTGCGCTTAATTTACCTTTTAATGTAATGAAATGCTTTTTCTGCTCCAATACAGCTCCATTTTGCAAGTCAAAACATTTGTCTTGATTTATTGCATGTACAGGTATTTTTAATGTAATCAAACATTCAGTAGATATATGTCTTAAGTCTAAGTGTATTACCTTGTCTGTGACTGAATCTGATGCGATTTCTTTAGGTGTAACGATGTATTTCTTGCCATTCAATTCGCATTCAAAAGCTTTGAAATAGAAGTTACCTTTTTTCATTTCATGTGTCAAATCATTTTCATGTATGAAGAATGTTTTGTTTTCGAATTTATTTCCATAAATCACACCAGGTATCATTTTTTCAGCTCTTTTAGCTTTCAAGGCATTTTTGGACATCTTTTTTCTATCATGTAATTGCAACATATTGCTCTCCGAGTATTACGTTATAATATAGCTTTTATACATTTAAGTCAAGTTCATTAATGCTTATTGAAGCTTATTTGTATATTATTTTCAATTTGAGCTACAGACATTTGTATATTATTTTTTTTACAACTTAATAGTAATCTATACAGATATACAGTATGATATGTATAGTCTATAGATTCTGCGTTTTGGTTATTAATCATTTCATATTCTTCATCTGAGATATATATATTCTCTACAGAAGTTATATCTGCATCTAAAGTAATGATGGTATGTTTATTGGATTTAAAATATAACCATAATAAAAGATGTTTTAAATACTCGCATTGCGCATCAAAACAGTATGCAAAGGTAATATTTTTAAACAATACAAGAAATTTACTTAAATCATCATATGATGCTTGATCTTGACATGTGTATTTGATGAGATTCGTACTATTAATTATATCCATGAGCCGTTGATATAGAGTATGATCAAGTATTTCAGCTAAAAAACATGCTGATGATAATGGAGAGACTATATCATGAGCGAAGCGTTCTATAAAAATTACATCTGAATTCATTTGCTGAGCATAACATGTATGAGCTGATTTTGTGTAAAGATCTAAAATAGTATGCATGTATACATAATGCTATAATGTCTCATCGTGTGCATATGTTTCAAAACTATGACTCGCATATACCATGATAACAGATGATATATCTCATAACTCACATATATTTCAATAATAGATTATTCTTTCATCCATTGATGTATTTGCTGAATATCTACATATTCACAACTTAATCCGTTATCATTAGCATTATTAGTCAGCAACTTATCTGTATTAGAATCTCCTATAAAAATTAGCTTAATATCTGCAAATGGAATGTTGTATTTCTCAGAATATATCTTGGCACAATGATATAACATATCTATATTTGGCTTTAGAGGTAGATTGAGTTCTATACCAGCGATCAATTCAAAATATTTCTCCCAGTGATATGTTTTTAGTAGCGATTTAATTTCATGAATACTACCATTTGATACTATACATTGCTTGATATTATCATTATGTAAGATTTCTAAGACTTTACCTGCTATAGGATTAGCTGCTCCATTAATTTCCAAGGTTCCAAGCCAATCCCAGCAGATCAAAGTTGTATGATTTTCACATGATTCCATATAGCCTCTAATAAAATTATTATAACATTGAAGTTTATTTTTAATAAATATGATGAGCAGAATGAATGTAATGATGATATTCTAACTGAACAGAATGCATGTAATTTATAATAATGACAGTATATAAAATAATACCAATACAGGGAGCTATAAGCCGAATTCTGTTTATGTTGTTATGTATCTAGTCGCTATATTACTATATCGATCAAGCAATCTACCTGGCCACATCAGAAACAATGTATTAGCCTCTTGATTTTTCTATACGTGTGGTTTACAATGCCTATTCCATCACTGGTCTAGCGGTGAGCTCTTACCTCGCCTTTTCACCATTACTTACATTTGCATATAAGCTGTATTTTTTCTGTTGCACTAGCAATCATGTCGTTAAAGACATGTCTGGGCGTTACCCAGCACGTAGTTTCTGTTTAGTTCGGACTTTCCTCGAGAATCTCTCGCAACAACTCACTCCCTGGTATATGATAGCAGAAAAATTCAGATGCTTACTCAGTAGATTAGTCAAAAAACAACTGATATCAGTCTCCTATATATTAAGTAATCATTTGCAGAGCGATGCTCGTAGATAATCCGCGTCAAACAATACTTTAAAGATAATCATGCTCTTTGATATATGGATTAAACTGTTTAATAGATCGTATTACTATTGCTTATAGTCTAAACACATTAGTTGCTTTTCAGGAGAAAAGTATATAAAATATAATATGTTATATTTATTATGCTTATTATCGCTGTTTTGCTATCCGAAACAATATCTTGGAGGTCATAAATTAGATAAAAATGCAGTGATAGGTATGTCAATTGATAAATTATGTGATCAATATATTATCTGTCAGAGTTCTACTGATGAGAATATTTATTATTCTTATTATATATCTTATTCGATCAGCGGTTTTTTCAATAGAAAACGAATTAAAGAATCTAAAATTTATGTATTAACGGTAAAAAATGATTCTGTGATAGACTTGAAAGAAGTGAATGCTATGAATTTATATACAAAATTAAAGAGAGCAGGTATTACAGTTCGCGAGCCATGGCATCGTCAGAGTGTATTCAAATTAATGATACGTGATTTTCAAAGTGTAATGTAAATTCAGAGTGTAATGTAATCATCTATATCATGCGAATATATTGTAATTCTTAGCTCAACTATACAGTCTGCAGCACCTTTATTGTTTGACTCAATATATTTTACAACTTATTATATTTATCTATTTTTTCTTTATCGATAATCTGATTTGGCTCTAATCCTTTAAATTGTATTTGTTTTTCTAAAAATGTAGCTATTTTAATGAGTAAATCTTCTCTAAATGCAGGTGCGATGATCTGTATAGCAACAGGCATGTTCTGTTCGTTTAATCCTACCGGTATTGATATAGCGCATAATCCAGCCATATTTACTACTATTGTATAGTAATCCTCATAATACATCGCATGAGGAGCTCTTTTTTTCGTTAAATCAAATGCAGTATTAGGAGTTGTGGGTGTAATGATTACATCTACCGTTTTGAACAATTCCTCAAATTCATCATGCATCATTTGCTGTACTTTTAATGCTTGAGTGTAATATTTATCGTAAGCATGATGAGATAGAAGATAATTGCCAAGTAAAATTCTACGCTTAACTTCATCCTGGAATTTATTTCTCACATCTATACATTGCTCTACGAAATTAGTGCCTTCACCTTCAATGCCGTATCTTGTACCTGTATACATTGACAGATTAGATGCAGCATGCGCTGGAGTCAAGACATAATATGTTGCAATAGCATGATGTAAGTATTGTATATTAACCTTTTCTGTCTGAGAACCGTGAGTTGAGAATAATTTGCTCACCATATCAATGTTATTCAATATCGTTTTGTCAGCTACACATTCTAGATCCTCTAATATTCCGATACGTATATCTGTAACATCAACAGTATCAGCTGAAATCTGAGCTAAATTCATAATACCTTTGCGAGCATGTGTAGAATCCAGTTCGTCATTAGCCATGATTACATCTAAACATGCAGCTGCTGTATATACATCACGAGCGAATATACCAGCTTGATCATGTGCAGATGAAAAGGCGATCATCCCTCGTCTAGAACATGTACCATATGTAGGACGAATACCAACAATTCCTCCAAATGCAGCAGGCTGTCTGACAGATCCTCCTGTATCCGTACCTAATGAAGCTAATGATTGATAAGCAACTGTAGATGCGCATGAGCCTCCAGATGATCCTCCAATAGCGCATGGATTTTCATGTGTACCAATCCAAGGATTGAATGTAGTACCGTAGTAACTGTAGATAGTAGCTGATCCCATGGCAAATTCATCCATATTAGTCTTACCTAACATAATAGCTCCGGCATTCCATAATTGTTGTGTTACAAAAGATTCATAATCAGGTATAAAATTATCCAGTACATTTGATGCCGCTGTAGTTCTAACTCCTTTTGTACAAAATACATCTTTTACAGCTATAGGAAAACCTTCCAGAGCTCTATATGTACCATTTTCATATCTAAGATCTGACTCGTGTGCTGCTTTTGTTGCTATCTCTTCACAGGTAGTTATGTATGCGTTTAAATATGAGTATTCTGACATTTGTGCTAAGTATGCTGCTGTAACTTGAGAAGGTTTGATGCTTTTATTAATATAAGCTTCTCTTAATTCTTTCCAAGATAATTTTAATAATGATAATGAACTATCCATAATGAATTTATTTAAGCATGTTGTTACTATGTTATCAAGTCTCAGTGATAAAAAACAAGTACAATGTGTTTATTTGATAAAAAAACTAGTATATAAATAAATAGCATATGATATTGTCAATAATATCTTATATAATTTATTGAGTAAAATGAAGAAAAGTCAGATGAAGAGTTAGTAAAATGTTTTTCAATCAAAAGAAATTAAATAAAAACAATAAAATTCATTTCAATATATTGATGTTTAGTTTTTTATATGTAATAATATCCAGAGGTTTTTATGCCGAATACGAGTATAGATTGGAAAAATATTGCGGGAACAGCAAAAGAATATGCGGTTATACTCATCGGTAACAAGCAGTATGCAGTAACTGTTGGAAGCAAGATTGATTGTGAGAAATTAGACAATGATGTTGCTAGCGAATTTACAGCTGATGTATTGTTATTGAATCATGATGGAAAAGTTACCGTTGGTACACCAGTGGTCAAAGGTCATCATGCTAAACTGCGTATATTAGAACATTACCGTGATAGAAAAGTAATCATTTTTAAGAAAAACAGAAGACATTTGTATCAACGTAGAAAAGGTCACAGACAGCATTATACTACTGTAGAAGTTGTTGAAATTAAGAAAGGCAAGGAGTAGGCGATGGCTCAAAAAAAAGGTGGTGGCGTTACCAGAAATGGTAGAGATTCACAAGCAAAAAGATTAGGTATGAAGAGATTCGGATCTGAATTCGTTACAGCAGGTTCTATTTTAATGAGACAACGCGGTACAAAAATTCATCCTGGTACAAACGTAGGTAAGGGCGGCGATGATACATTGTATGCATTGAAATCCGGTACAGTAAAATACTTCGATCGTAAAAATAGAAAATATGCGACTATTGTTTAAAATATAGATCAATATAGATCATTGTGAGATTAGCTAAGATAACAATATAATTGAAATCCGGTACAGTAAAATACTTCGATCGTAAAAATAGAAAATATGCGACTATTGTTTAAAATATAGATCAATATAGATCATTGTGAGATTAGTTAAGATAACAATATATTGAATGAAGTGGAAAATATGTGACTGTTGTTCTGTATAAAAGAAGTATATATGGTATATTATTAATTAATGAATATCATGCATGTTGGAATATTGTTATTATATCTAATAAGAGCTGATGTAGATGCGGCTAATGTATCGAATACAACAGTTAATATTGGGAAGAATGCTAAAAAATCTACTATAAAGAAGAATAAACAGAAAATACATCCGCAACTCATGAAGCAAAAAAAGACTTTGTATAAAAAGAAGCTCGCAACTGAGTCATCGGTCAAGACCACTAAACACGGAATTTTTGGAAAAATACAAAATCATTTTCAGACTAATAAAATCAAATATAAGTTTACAGGTATAGGTATAGGTATAGGTATAGGTTGTACATTAGCAATTAGCTATGCGATATATAATCAGTATCTAAAATCCAAAAAATTTACTAAAAGATATGTTGTTCAGGGTGCTCAATTTCCGAAAGTAATGACTATAATTATGCATGGTCCATATATAGGTTTGCGGTTTGAACAACCTGAGTGGTTAAATGATGTTCTAGCGAACGAAATACATGAGGTTTTGAATCATCTTTATACTTTCTTAAATTTACAAGTGCACCATGACAGATGGGTAGCGAAAATGGAGCCTCTGTTCGAGAGCACGGCAGATATTCAGAGTAATCCAGCATTAAGATTATATCAAAAGATTAAAATTCAAAATCATATTTTTGCTGATAAAAATTATGGACAGACACTTTATGTATATGCTTACCATTTCAAACTGGATATCAGGAGCTTATTCGCTATCTGTTGCTTTATAAAAATACTAAAACAATATGTTGATGCAGAAGCTTTAAAGTTAATAAGTGCTTGGAATAAGTCACGCGTTATTAATAAACCAATCGATCAATTCACCATGATTACTCCTGACAATATCTCAGTATATCTTGAGGAATACTCTCCGAATATAGTCTATTTGCAATTATTATCTCAAGAAATAAATAGCCGATACATATGTATAGTAATATATCTAGCTAAATATTTAGAACAAACATATGGTATCAAAGATGCTATGAACGTTTATTTAAAGGTAGAGAAGCTATCTCAGACTCTCTATACCCAGACAGAAGAGATATTCAGATCGCAAGTGGCTAAATATAGACAATAAGCAGTTCAGGAATATATGAATTCTTCACATGTATATGCTTGTATATTGTTAAATAATTTGCACTTTTGTTTTTTACAAATATACTATCAACATGTTTGAGCTAGATCGTTTTGATTGTATTATAGTACCTCTGGCTACAGATGCGATGATTTTAAATCTACATTATAAAACTACAAAATTTATATCCTTATCTGAAATATTTTTCCAAGATACTTTTGTATACATTCCTAAATTGAGTTTTTCTCTTACAGAAGAAAAGTGTTTACGTAGATTTTGTACCAATAAGCAGATAGGCTTTGTGCAATTACCTAAAATATACGATATGCTATCTATGTTTTTGCTAGATCTTGGTTGTCAGATGATTTTTTTATCTACAAAACAAATGCATATCAAACAGCAGCATATTTGTAAGAATTTACTAGATGAGTATGATTTATTGCAAAAATTAGATCAAGAATTAACTCATAATTTCCCTCATCACATGACAGGTGTAGATCATAATATGTTGCGTATGTTGATGCCTGAGCGTCGTATAATATGTACATTATGGGAGACAGAATATGGGCAGAATTTATATAGAATGGCATGTTATTTATTTTACTATGATGAGCAATTAAAGGATGAATATATATTAAAGCATATACCAGTATCTGACATAGAAGCATTGAATAGTTTGAGAGATTTTTCAACTGTACTATCTCCTGAAGCGTTATTTACTGAACAGATAAAATTATTAGG
Source organism: uncultured Rickettsiales bacterium (assembly GCA_964563095.1). Taxonomy (GTDB): domain Bacteria; phylum Pseudomonadota; class Alphaproteobacteria; order CAJXXZ01; family CAZLVD01; genus CAZLVD01. Next base: position 12,414 of record CAZLVD010000004.1, on the reverse strand, counting down.
TGGTACTCATGCATTGATAGGTAGTTTTGTACGTTTTGCTATGTTGCATTATCAGCAAGTACATGCGCATTATTTAACTTTATTAGCATTATTTCTCAAACATAAATATGTTATGTATCCTACCGTTAAACATCCGGTATATCCAATACACGTATTAAGATTTTTTGATAAAGAATGTTTACTTGCTGGTTTTGCTGAAAAGGATGAGTATTATGATTTTACATTGCAAACATTGCATACCGGTAATTCTTTGTATTTACTACATACATCGCAATATATAGAGCAGATAGCTCATGATGTATCTATTAATTTCGATAGTCAGACTGACAAGAAAGAGATAATACTTGAGCCTAAAGTAGAATCAGAACCTATAATTACTAGAATTATACCTCATAAACAGGATGAATATGATGTGACTACATTTTTATCTCTTGTAAAACCTATTGATACGGAAAAAATAGAAGAGCTTTCAATCATTCAAAATGTTTTACATAAAGTATTTGATTTATTTGTAGCAAAACAAGATGTGACAGTGGCATATCAAGAGCTTGGAGGATTTGATGCGACTTTGGTAAAGAATATGTATCAAAATTTGCTTTATGTATATGACGATTTAATGAATGATTTGCAACTTTCCCTGTTAGCTATACAAAAACAATATACAAGAATATATATTGAAAAGTCTACATTGGAATATCCAGTACATTTAGCGAGTAGTCATTATTATATATATGTCAGTAATACTGTGTATTTATTTTTTATAGCATTCAATTGTCAGAATACTTTGTCATATAATTCTTTGATACGTATATATTTAGCTTATCAGTACTGGGATGAATTCTTACAGCAAACACATCAAGCGTATCAAATACATTTGTATTACATTAATTTAGATGGATATAAAGAGATAGAATATCAGACGTTACTAAAAGCATGTAAAGGATTTTTGCAAGATGTGTTTAAATTAAGAGAAGATGAGTAAATTCTACATAATCACATCTCGCATATCAGGATGCCAATCGGTAATACACGTAATATGTATTAATAGAAATTCAGGAAAGTATAATCCTAATATTTTCGCTACATGTAAGGTAAGTGTTTGCAATGAGAATGGGCAGCCTTTACATGATCCAAGTAATTTTAATCCTACTATATTAGGTTTAATGTAAGCAATTTCAATATTACCAGCATGTGCCATCAATGCAGGACGTATCATCTCTGTCATGATTTTATTGAGACGATCGTATTGCTCTCCGTATGTCACGTTTTCATGATTAGGTTTTTGCATTTCTATATGAAATTCTTTCAAGGATGAAATGAGAGCATTGAAACAATCTTGAACAAACTCTTTCCATATCATTTCCTGTCTTTTCACAACACGTATGGCTTGTACTTCATCTGTATTTTCATATGCAATGATATATTGACATTTGTTTAGATAATCTAGTTCAATATGAAACATTTTATTAGGTATGAGATGTGCTAATTCACGTTGTAATTCATATAGACCTATCATAATAGCGCTTTCATTGCTATTTTCATCTTCCATGATTATTAATGCCATAAGATAGTATGTAATGTATAGAAGCGATATGCAATGATCATGCTGCCGAATATGATACATATAATGTGATATGATGTATTTATGCAAGAAGTAGTAATTACAGAGGAATATCATGGGTATCGATTAGATAAAGCACTGGCAGCATTGACAAATATTTCCAGACATCATATTGCTATGCTGATTAATGATAAGAAAGTATTGGATAGCGATTATAAAACAATTACCAAAGCTTCATTGCCGGTTAAGACAGATATGTTATTTAAGATCCTGCCAGTAGAATCTGTTGTGAAGAAATCGAATATATGTGTACCTGATATAAAAATTGTATATGAAGATGAGTATATATTGATAGCAGATAAACCTCATGGACAGCCTTCTCATCCATCTGCAGGGCATCTCACTAATACATTACTTGATGCAGCTATAGTGTATTTTCAGAAGAATCATATCACTCTAAATACATTTAATGGGCAGCCAGCATTGATCAATAGATTAGATATGGATACATCAGGATTAATTCTGATAGCTAAAGATGATAGTACTCATAATCATATCAAGCAGCAATTTTCAGATAGATCTACAGTGAAAATGTATAAGGCACAGGTACATAATTATGAGAATGTACCAGAGTATTTTTGCTTAGAGGGATATGTAGGATCAAGTCATACTCAAAAAGAGTTGCGACAGACTTATGATGCGAAGATGTATAAAAGTACTCCGCAGATGTATGCAGATTTGCAACATGCACTTCAATCAAAATGGTCTGAAAAGTTAACAGAAATAGTTAATAAAAATATATTCGAGATTTATACAGATAATGACAAGATTTTCACGGATCATTTGTATCATACATATGCGCAGAGTGCTTATAAATACGCATTTATGGAATGTATCAAGTCGCATTCAATTGATCAAAAAGATACATTAATATGTCTGCCGCATACAGGTAGACAGCATCAGATTAGAGTGCAATTATTACAAGCGAATGCTCCTATTATAGGCGATCCGTTATATACAAAAGATAATTTTCATCCGTTGCGACTCAGATCTGTATTTATTAATTTTTTTCATCCTCAGAAGCGATTTTTTTTATCTATATATAATCCATAAAAATACTCCGCGCATGATTGTCAAAAAATGTTTATCAAATTTTAATCTCTTTAGTATGAAGTAGAGTATCGAGGAGCAAAAAAATGTCTGAGAGTATTCAACAAGTGTTAACTAGATTAAGACCACCAAGAGTAATGATTACTTATGATGTAGAGATCGGGGATGCTATAGTTAAAAAAGAATTGCCATTTATTATGGGTATCATGTCGGATTTATCTGGCGATACAGTATTGGCTGATTTAGAAGATAAGAAATTTATCTATATCGATCCTGATAACTTCATGGATGTAATGAAAGGTTACAATCCTACATTAGGGTTTAGTGTTAAGAATTATCTAGATCCAAATGTAGATGCAGAATCAAGTAATATTCGTGTGAATTTAAGATTCCAAGATATAGAGGATTTTAAACCTGATAATCTGATTGCTCAAGTGCCTGAAATGTTAGCTGTTTATGGTAATCGTTTACATTTAGTGAGTCTGTTGGCTGTATTAGATGGTAATAGCTCTCTAGAAACAGTATTATTCAATATTATTGCAGACGATAGTCTAAAGCAAATGATATTAGATGGTAATAATGACAAGATTAATGCATTAATTGAACAAGGTCGTATGATTAAGACTGAAGATCAACGTGCATTTGCTCAAGAGTTATTGATTGCTTTTGCTCATCAAATCGGTGATAAGAAAGATATACAGTCAGTATCTCAGTTCGTCATGAATGAAATCGCTGCTATAGATAAGCGGTTATCATTGCAGACAGATGCTATTCTTCATCATCAAAAATTCCAAATTCTTGAAGGTCGTTGGTTAGGTTTGTATCAATTAATTACACATCTAGAAATGAGTGATTCATTAAGAGTAAGAGTATTGTCTACTACAAAAACAGAGATCTTAAATGATTTAAATCGTGCTATGTCATTCGATCAGAGTAAGATTTTCAAAAAGATCTATGAAGAAGAGTTCGATACATTTGGTGGCTTGCCTTATTCAGTAATGGTAGCTGACTTCATGACATTCGATCGTACAACTCCATCATTAGATGTGCTTGAAAAATTGACTACAGTCTGCGCTGCTGCTCATGTACCATTGTTAACATCGGCTTCACCTGAATTATTCAACTGGTCTGACTATGCTTCATTAGCTAAACCACGTGATCTGGCAAAATTGTTCGATACAGTAGAATTAGCTCGTTGGAATGCATTTAGAACTACAGAAGATGCTCGTTACTGTTCAATGTTCTTGCCTCATGTATTGATGCGTTCTCCATATGATGTAGTGAATAATCCAATCATGAAGTTCAATTATACAGAAGCTGTAAATGGTGATAATAATGGGCATTTCTGCTGGGGTAATCCTGCTTATCATATGGCTATTAAGATCGGTCAAGCATATGCTATGTATCATTGGACTGCAAATATCAGAGGTGTTGAAGGTGGTGGTTTAGTAGAAAATCTACCTCTCTATACATATAAGTCATCTGATGGAGATGTGATACTAAAATGTCCTACATTAGTTACAATTACTGATCGTCGTGAGAAGGAATTGAGTGATTTAGGTTTCATAGCTATCTGTCATGCTAAAGGTAAAAACTTTGCTACCTTCTTCGGTGGTCAAACATTACAGAAAGCTCTTGTGTACAACAAAGATGATGCGAGTGCAAATGCAGCATTATCTGCCCGCTTGCCTTATATGCTAAACGCGTCTAGATTCGCGCATTATATTAAAATGATGATGCGTGACAAGATAGGTAGTATGATGAGTGCTGCAGAAGTTCAAGATTATATTCAAGCATGGTTGGCTGATTATGTCTTGTTATCAGATACAGCAAGTCAAGCATTAAAAGCATCCATGCCTTTACGTAATGCGGATGTATCAGTAGTAGATGTTCCAGGAAAACCTGGTAGCTATAAAGCTATTATTCATTTACAGCCACATTTCCAAGTTGAGGATATTGATGTGTCGATTAGATTAGTAGCTAGCTTAGGAGAAAGTGCTTAATAAGCAGAAAGGATAAGACATGTTTAGTAATTTAACAGAAAAGATCTTAACATATACAAAAGAATTCTTAGATACATCCTTAGATGTATTAAAACATGATAATCATGCTACACAGAAGTATAGAATGGCTATTGCTGGAGTAAAAGGTAAGGATGTAATCAAGGAAAAGAATACATTTGGATCTACAAAAACAGTGAATGATGTTCCTGTGATTGGATTCTCACCAATTTTTTCACGTGATGTATCATTGAGCAATGAATCTTCAAGAATGCATAGCTCTTTGATTAATCCGCCTGTATGTTTGATATCATTCCAGGTATCTTCAGCTTACATTAATTTAGTGAATGAATATGCTCAGGCTCATTTGATGGAAAAGATAATTCTCTTTAAAAACCATCAGATCAATAAGAAAGTTGAAAAAGTAGAAGAACATCATTATAAAGATGCTCAGATCTTATGTATTCAATCTTGGTTTGTTGGTAATACAGCTGTAGTAGCTATGATGATACAAGCTAATGCATTACAGATTGAGTTTAAAGATGTTACTGGACCTATTAACAAGCAAAATGGTAAACATAAAGTTGAGATTACACGTCAAGGCATAGCTAAAGGCTGATAATATTTATTATTGTGTGTTTTTGTTTTGTTGAATGCAATAAAAAATGATAAGTAATAAGAAGTCAAGGCATACTTTACAATAAATTAAAAATCAGTTAAAATATAACCATGGAATTATTATATTTAGGTTATGCTCTAATTTGTACTATAGTTTTAATCTATTTTTATGCTGTCCCATATATTATGGACGTAATTAAAGAGAATATGCGTATTATGCAGGAACATATTGAAATATTAGAACATTCTATAATAAAAATGAGACAGAATCTGTATCATACAAATGAGAAATATGAGGAGTTATTCAATATATTGATGCAGAAGAGTGCAAATATAGATGAAATAATGCGTATCAATGAAAATGAAATGCATGATAATACAGAAAAGAAAATAGAATCTTTTCGGGAGCAAATGAATCATTTACATATAGAAGAAATCAAAAAACAGCATGCTCAAGAAATCAAAACACAGATATTAGATACATTACAGCAGAAATTAAGTCAGAGACTATCTAATACAGAGATTAATCGTACAAAAATCTTAGAGCAGATAGTAGTAGAGTATAAAAAAACAGCTCAATAGTAGAAGATATATTGTAGCAGAAATTACTGAATTATAGTTTGTCTAATGATTACATGACATGCTATCTAAAACAATCAGCATTCATATATAAATGTATGAAGCTAGACTTTAAAAAATATATAAAAAACTGTATAATAAGCCTTATGTATATTACTAAAGATGGATTAGATAAAATCAAATCTACTGTATCGGAATTAATCAAACGAAGAGAAGTGACCATGGAGTCATTTAAAGAAGCAAAAGAACAAGGTGATTTATCTGAGAACGCAGGATATCATATTGCCAAAGCTGATTTGCGTAAGATAGAGCAGCGTTTAAATGAATTGCAGAATATTATACAAACGCATACTGTGCCTGTATCGCACGGTAAGACTGTAGAGTTTGGTTCGTATATAAAGGTGCTTGAATTGACTCAGAATAAAGAATGTATATTCAGAATTGTTAGCGAGCATGAGATTTCATTTGATAAGGAATCGCATGTAACTTTATTGTCAAATAAAAGTTTAGTATCTCGACATTTATTAGGTAAGACCAAAGAGGATATTATAGATATAGAGACTCCTGCTGGCATGCGTTCATATCAAATTTTGGATTTTTATCAGAAATTATAGAGATATGCGATACTGTAGAGGTGAGAGCTTATAACGTTTGATAGAGAGACATGCTCAGAGAAATCAAAAATGATATTATCTGCGGCTGATGATATGAGATTGTATTGCGTATTAGTATATGATCTGCGAACATATACATACACTCAATAATTGACTGCATGCGCTAAAATAATACTACCGGCTATAGCAAGATTTAATGAACGTGTGTATGGTTGAGTAAAAATAGTAATATGTTGGAATTTATCAGATAATGTTTTTGGCAGACCAACACTTTCTTGACCACATAAGATTATATCACGCGATTGATAGGTAAAAGTATGATAAGACTGTGTTGTATGACATATAGTAGCTAAAATACGCTGTTGCTGACCATGGGCTATACGCGCAAAATCTTCAAAAGTATTATGATGTACAATTTTTGTGTATTGAATATAATCCATATGAGAGCGAGTCATGAGTTTATCTGACCAAATAAAACCGCAAGGATGTATAATATGCAATGTAGCATTTAGAGCCGCACATGTACGGATGAGTGTGCCTGTATTTTGCGGTATTTCAGGCATATACAGCGCTAGTTCTATTTGTTTACGATTGATTTGCATATTCATGTAAAATTGTAGCGTATTTCAGGAATTTTTGTATGCTTTTATATTTAAATTAATAATGATGAGGATGTGTAGCTGAATCAGAATATCATATGGAAATATTTCATTATAACATGCTACATCTCACGATCTTAGCGACATTAGTGATCTCATACTGCAGCTGCATCTAGCTGATATTACAGCATAGATTCTAATTTTTGACAGAAATTATTCACGCCGTACATAGCGCAAAATGTACCCATTTTCGGTCCATATTCAGTACCTATGACAGCTTTATATAATGATGCGAACCAGTGTGACATTGGTAATCCAGCATCTCGCGCTACTTGGAAGAATATTGTTTGATATATATCAGCTACAGTGGCATCATGAGGGATTATTGTATTGCGCAATAAATGTAATAGTGTATGGCAATGCTGAGTATATTCCTCTGGTATACGTTCACATTTCTGCTGAGCTTGAATTTCATCCTTATAATAATGATATGCACTCTCGATTACATGCTCGTCTAATATATGTTTCGGTTGAAAGCATGCTTTAAATGTTGCTATATCCATAATATTATATGCGCATGCTATGCTGAGAGCTAATTTATACGATATATTAGGTTCACAATGTATATATTGTACTGCATCAGGAATATAATATACAGGATTTTCTTCACGTTCATCATCAGATTGCTTGAGATATGTATGTATCAATTGCAGATAATTTTCTACATACATAGGTATATCTTCGGTGCGAATACGTTTAGCTCTCTGAGGATTTTGGAATAGAAAATATGATAAGCAGCCTCTAGGGGTGTATTTAATCCATTCGTCTAATGTAAGCGATTCATTACCTTTGGATTTGGAAATTCTACCGCCAGTATCGCTTAAAAATAATTCATAATGCATATTGACTGGAGGTTCTTTGCCTAATATGCTGCAAATTTTACGTGATAATTCTACTGTATGTATCAAATCTTTACCATACATTTCATAATCTACTCCAATTGCATACCATCTCATGCCAAAATCAGGCTTCCATTGTAATTTACATTGCCCGTTATATATAGTCTGTGTGTATGTTTTGTTGTCTTCTGCTTGAAATGTAATTGTACCTGCATGTATATCATATTGATCAATAGATACTTGTAATACTTTTCCAGATACAGGAGATATAGGTAAGAATGGGCTATATGATTGCTGTCGTTCATCACCTAACGTTGGTAGCATGATATCTAGTACAGCTTGATGATGTTGCATAATTTGCTTCAAACCCTCATTAAATTTTCCGCTATTATAGTATTCTGTAGAGCTATGCAATTCAATTTTATCTAAAAAACCCATTTCTTGTAATAAGTGTCTTAAACGACCTGTATTATGAGAGGCAAAACTTTCGCAGCAGCCAAATGGATCTGGGATTTTTGTCAATGGCAGACCTAAGTGCTGTCTCATCATCTCTTGCTCTGGTACATTTGTAGGTACTTTACGCAGACCATCCATATCATCTATGAAAGCAATGAGTTTACTGGAGATTTTTACATGTCTCAATTCCTTGCATGCTTCATCTGTCATACATTGATTATTAGAATTTACTAATTCATCGAAAGCTTTTTTAACCATGAGTACTCGAATGATTTCACCGATAGTGCCTAAATGAGGTAATCCTGAGGGACTGTATCCTGTTTCAAAAATCACTGTCAAATCTTGCTGCTCATCTTGCTGCTTATTATTTACTTGTGACACTTGTAATACTTTATGCTTCACTCTTTCTATCACACGCAGAGCTTCTCTTACAGCCCATGTTCTTGAATTATGTAAATTACTGGACATAAATTTATTGTATCATTTTCAAGAGTAATATCTAGTGAAATCTAATAAAGACATATGAAAAGATATATAATGGATCCATGTGTAATAAATATTTCATAAATAAAAAGATACTATTGTTATAACTTGCTTTTTGATAAGATGTATGCTCTAATGAAGTATATATTTTAGGTAATTTCTATGAATAATAATATTAAAGATAAACAAACAAAAACTCATGTGAAAGCTGATCATGTCGAGAGTAATAGAAAAAAAACTTCTCAAGTAGGAGTAGTAAATATTTTTACATCTGATTTAAATTGGAATATTGTAAGAGAGAAATCTTATACAGAATTGTCAGAAATAGCAAATAATGTTTCTGAAATTCGTGAAATGTTACAAGATTCGACGAAACATACAGATCTATTAATATATATCGCTCAGCATGCTAAATCAGTTGGATTGCAGATTTTTGTTGATGGTGTCTTTGATATTATGCCAGATGGATACGGTTTTATACGTTTTGCTGAATGTGAATATCTATCTAGTGGCTTTGATATTTATGTATCGCATCAAATGATTAGAAAATATCAATTTAGAATAGGTGATGTGATTAAAGGTACTGTGCGTTTACCAAAAACAGGCGAAAAATATTTTGCATTAGATGAAGTATTATTGTTAAATGGAGCAAAGCCGAATTTGCATGCTGAACGTGTATATTTTGATAAATTGACAGCAATTTTCCCAAATAAAGCTATTAAATTTGAAACAAAGCGTATGTCGGATAGTTTAACTTTACGCTTGATTGATATAGTAGCGCCAATGGGATTTGGGCAAAGAGCATTGATAGTAGCTCCGCCAAAAGTAGGTAAGACATCTGTATTAAAAGCTATAGCTCATGCAATTGAAGATAATCATCCAGAGGTAATCTTGATGGCATTACTGATTGATGAACGTCCTGAAGAAGTAACAGATATGAAACGTTCTATTAAAGGTGAAGTAATTAGTTCTACCTTCGATGAATTAGCCTCTAGACATGTACAAATGGCAGAAATGACACTAGAGCGAGCAAGAAGATTAGTTGAGCAAGGTAAAGATGTGGTGATATTACTGGATTCTATTACTCGTTTAGGTAGAGCGTATAACACATTCGTGCCATCATCTGGAAAAGTGTTATCTGGAGGTATTGAAGCATCAGCATTACAACGACCTAAGAAATTCTTTGGTTCTGCCCGTAATATTGAAGAAGGTGGATCATTGACAATAATCGCTACAGCAATGGTAGATACTAACTCTAAAATGGATGAGGTGATTTTTGAAGAATTCAAGGGTACCGGTAACTGCGAAGTACAAATGTTGAGAGGTCTAGCGGAACGTAGTATATATCCGGCTATTTCAATCAATCAATCAGGTACACGTAGAGATGATTTGCTAGTGACAGAAAGTCGTTTAGCGAAAATTAATCTCTTGAAGCGTAGTATGTCTCAGACAGGAGCTGTAGATGCTACAGAATCTTTATTGAAGAAATTAAAATTAACCAAGACAAATGATGATTTCTTCGATAGATTAAGTTCGTTGTAAAGTATCCATGTTTGATAAATTATTAGTCACTAAATAGAGATGTAGATGTGATTTATAGTTTTACAGTAAAAAGTAGTAGAGAGTATCAGGATAGTTTGTATATATTTAATTGAGAGATGACTACTCTTGACAAAAATCTGATCATAATTATTAGTCACTAAATAGAGATGTAGATGTGATTTATAGCTTTACAGTAAAAAGTAGTAGAGAGTATCAGGATAGCTTGTATATATTTAATTGAGAGATGACTACTCTTGACAAAAATCTGATCATATATATATGATATAGAGGATATAGGAGATATATGAATAATATTATGTATATATTGAGTGGGATAGTGATAATACTTATGATGATATCTGTAAATAGTCTATTTATTGTACAGCAACAGTATATTTATTTAATAACAAGATTTGGACGATTTTTGCGACCTGCGTATTCAGGTTTGAATATTAAAATACCATTTATAGATAATATATCAGGGCAAGTGAATTTACGTATTTGTCAATTAAATGTGGCAGTAGAAACAAAAACATTAGATAATGTGTTTGTGGATATTGTAGCTTCAGTACAGTATCGTGTATTACCAAATAAGGTATATGAGGCATTTTATGTGTTACAAGATGCAGAAACACAGATTCAAGCCTTTGTATTTGATGTGATTAGAGCTAGAGTGCCTTTAATTAATTTAGATGATGTATTCTCAAAGAAAGATGAGATAGCTGATTCAGTTAAAGAAGAATTACAAAATGTTATGAATGATTTCGGATATGATATTATTAAAGCATTAGTAACCGATATTAAGCCGGATCATCGCGTAAAGAAAGCTATGAATGAGATTAATGAAGCGCAAAGATTACGTGTAGCAGCAATGGAAAGAGGTGAGGCTGAGAAGATTCTCAAAGTGAAACAGGCTGAAGCAGATGCTGAAAGTAAGATTTTACAGGGTAATGGTATAGCGGGACAGCGTAAAGCAATTATGGAAGGTTTAAAAGAATCATTGGGTGAATTCCAAAGACAAATTGGCGATACAAATACCAAAGATGCCATGACATTATTAATGATGGCGCAGTATTTCGATACATTAAAAGATATTTCAGCACATAGTGCTCAGAATACTATATTACTACCTCATTCACCTGCTGGTATGACTGATATTTTTGAACAAATGCGTAATGCTATAGTGACAGGTAATACGATTAGCAATACTCAAATACAACAAAAAACAACAGCTGCAGATGAACAATAATAATTTGAGTAATAGATTTTAAGCAACAACAATTATGAATAAAGCAATAAAATATTTCAATAATATAAAATACTATCTATTATAATTGTTCGGTATCAATATAGAGTAAATAAAGCATTTGATACAAGGATGTATAATGACTCATATAAAAAAAGAATTGACGATTATGCATAACATAAGCTTTTTTTAAGAATTTTTATTTTTTTATTAAAAACCTCTTGACAGAATTTAGAAAGTGATATAGTATTCATTATGTGTTTGTGAACTGTAAAAAGTTCCAAATTGTTCACTAAAATTTATATATGAAGGATAAACAGCTAGTTGAGCTTAAGTTTGATTTTTATAAAATCTTGGCTTAAGCAATTATAGCCAAGGTTAACTTTTTTTTGAGAGTTTGATCCTGGCTCAGAACGAACGCTGGCGGCACGCTTTACACATGCAAGTCGAACGAGATGTAGTAATACATCTAGTGGCGAACGGGTGAGTAATACGTAGGAATCTGCCCTAGAGAGTGGGATAAAATACCACATAATCTCTTGTTGTTTCTGTCTATAAATGTAATAAAATTATATTAATAGATAGAACTTAGAGCAAAGACGAAAGTCGCTTTAGGATGAGCCTACGCCGGATTAGGTAGTTGGTGGGGTAATGGCCTACCAAGCCTGCGATCCGTAGTTGATCTGAGAGGATGATCAGCCACATAG
>CAZLVD010000003.1:79603-90241 GCA_964563095.1 uncultured Rickettsiales bacterium | reverse complement strand
CTACGAGCAATACCTTTATATATATAATTATGATCTGTATCTAAATTTATATCTGTAGTAATAGTTAAAAAATTTTGCTTACTAAAAAAAACATGTATTTGATCTATTCTTATACCTGCTACAGCTATTTCAAGAACAAATAGCTCATCTGTACCTGTACGTGTATGGAAAAAATCATAATAAGGATAATTACTCTTATTTTCCCCTAAACGAATAAGCCATTGCGTATACATCTGAACAGGTACATGTGTCATGCGTTATTATATAACAATTTTTATATAAAGAAATAGTTTATTTTAAATACAATATAATGATTGCTTTGAGATTATCTGTTCATATATCAATTGCCTTAATGCCAGACTTAGCTTATACTGTTAATAATGAGGTTAATATGAAATGCGGTATGGTAGGTTTGCCTAATGCTGGAAAATCTACATTATTTAATGCTTTAATGAAAAAAGCTCTTGCTCATGCGGCTAATTTTCCTTTTTGTACTATCGAACCTAATGTAGGACAAGTTCCTATCAATGATCCAAGATTGCAACAATTAGCACAAATTACTCAAACTAAGACAATTATTCCTACTACTCTTGAATGCGTAGATATTGCCGGTTTGATTAAAGGAGCTTCTAAAGGTGAAGGTTTAGGTAATAAATTTCTTGCAAATATACGTAATGTAGATTTAATTTTACATGTAGTACGTGCATTTCCAGATTCATTCTCAGGCAATGAGGCATCTTCTCTTTCAGATATCAATATTATCGAAACAGAACTTATTCTTGCGGATGTACAGATATTAGAAAAATATACAGCTAAAAATGCTAGAAATAATCCATTTGCAAAAATATGTCAAATATTAATGGATCGGCTCATGGCTGAAAATCCATGTACGCAAGATGAAATCAGTCAATTAAACATAGAGGAGCAGGATTTTGTAGCAAAATTAGGTTTAATTACATTGAAACCCATGTTGTATGTAGTGAATATTAATGAAAATATGATAGGGCAAGAATTAGCATTTTTATCTGAATTAAAAAAACCGTATGTAATCTGTTGTGCAAAATTATTAGATGAATGTAATCGTATAGCAGATGATATTGAGCGTGATACAATTCTCTCCATGTATCAGATTAAAGATCAAGGTTTAGATAATATTTTATTACAAGGATATAAAATGTTGAATTTGATTACATTTTTTACAGCTGGAGAAAAAGAAGTGAGAGCTTGGCAAATTACCAATGGCATATCAGCACCTCAAGCAGCAGGTAAAATACATACGGATTTCGAAAAAGGATTCATTTGCGCAGAAGTCATTACTTATACTGACTTCATAACATACGATGGATGGATAGGATGTAAAACAGTAGGTAAAATTAGACGTGAAGGTAAAAAATATATTGTAAATGATGGAGATGTATGTTTATTTAGACATAATACATAATTTTTCATTTGATATTTATATTATGTATATGCTATATTCTCATGAATGTATAAACTTTTATTAGTATTCTGTATATTTATGAATACCAAGCAACAGTCACGCGGCAGACCTGTATCAGAAATAGTTACAAATTATAAAATCAATAACAAAATACCTATTACCAATTTATATGCTGAAATGTTAGATGATACTGCATCGAATCAAAACACGCAGCTAGCTGAAAAAGAATTATATGTCTTATTTGACCAGTATAATGTTATTACAACTTGGACTATTGTAACTGGAGAAAATTTAATAAAACAAATACAAGATTTTGCAGCTAAGCATGATATTTGCATAAATTTTTTACAAGATATGCAAAATAATATTGCAGCTGATTATACATTTCAGGATAAAACAGTGTTTGAAATTTTAAATATACTATGTGATATTATGAAATGGCGTATGTCAATAGATGGTAAAAATATTATCCTATCTAAAGATAAACCTTATATTTTTACACATTCATTAACAGCTCTGAATATCAAAAATATGACTGCTACAAACACTTCAGCTAATACAACTGATTCAAGCTCAATTAATACGTCTAATAGATCATATAGCGATGTATGGAATGAAATCACGCAATTTTTATTCTTTCTTACATCGGATAGAAGATTATCTCTAAAAGCTAATACATCTACAGATAAAGATTCTCCTGAAGAAGAAATACCATATCTAAATACATCAACATCTTCCAAATCAAAACTGCCTTCTTATCACGATATGATGCCTGAGAATGAAAAAGATCCATTTAAATCTGACAATGTATTTGCAATAAATAAGACTAAAACATCGACTAGTTGCTATGTAATCAATCAGCATGCTGGTATCATTACTCTTTACGCTACTCAAGCTGAACATAAAGCTTTTGCAAAATATTTACATAGTGTAGAGAAAAAATTAAATCTACAAGTGCGTTTTGAAGGTAAAATTTTCTCTTTAAATTCAAATAATCTATATAATGTAGGTTTAGATATAAATACAATATTAGGAAAACCTATGAAAAATGTGATCAATGCTTGGAATACTAAGAAAATTACCGATAATCTTTTCACAGCAGATACAGTTCAGACAACTAATGCTGATAAACCGGCTACTAATGCTGATAAACCGGCTGATAAAGAGATTTCTTTATCTGATATTTTTTCATTCTTAATGCAATTTGGTACCGTGCATACTCTATCAAATCCTCAAATTACAATAGCACACAATCAAATAGGTATATTTAAATATACTACTAATAAAATTTATAAACATCAAACAATAGAAGAATCTGATTCATTAGTAACAGTCAATCCTGCTAATAAATCTAAAAAACCATATGAAACTTATGTACCAAAAAAAATCATTAGAGAGAATATAGATAAAATACCAGTTGGTTTTACTCTTTGTATTCAACCTGCTGTAGATAATAATACAGGTAATATTTATGTTCATATAGTTCAACGTATTATAGGTATAGATGATCATGTGCAAAGCGATACTGGTAACAATCAATATCCTATAATTGCGCATAAAGAATTAGATACCAAAATACGTCTTAAGCCAGGTGTATGGATTGCGTTAGGAGGATATATATGTAAACAAAAAACTAAAGATAAAAATTTCGGATTTTTTGGAGCTAAAACAAGTGCTAATAATGATTTTGAAGAAATTTTATTGATCATGAGAGGCACACCATTGTATTATGAAGTCACATCATTAAATAGTAGATATCTTGAATTATATCAAGATAGATCATAAAATATACATCGATACATTGATATCATATATACAAATATATCTGCATGCTCTGTTTAGCTATATATGTGCTGAATAGTAATTAGGATTGATGTATGATCATGCGTGTATGCACTGTCTGAGATATATGCATGTATTGATGTATTGTATAATAATGATATTCGCGTACTGCATGATCATGAGGATTGATGTATGGTCATGCATGTTTCTTGTATTCGTTGCTATAGTATCGTATCATATTGTTTATTGATAAATCAGGATACCTCATTATTATAGTATCGTATCATATTGTTTATTGATAAATCAGAATACCTCATTATATTACTTCTGTGAATATTATTACGTTGTTTTATTCATATTTTGTATTTATAATTTGTACTCAATCAATTCATTTTCTGCACAATTTAAATGATATTTACCATACGACAAACGTATCAATCTCTCTATATTAATCTCTAATGCACCTAATACTCTGCGGATTTCTCTATTTTTACCTTCTATCAATTCAATTTCAAGACAATTATCAAACAATACTTGCACTTTCCATGGTTTATATTCTATATCATCTAACATAAATACATCTGTAAATAATCTCCAGTCGATATCACGTACACTTTGCTTGGTATATACCATATATTTACGTTTCTCTTCTCCATTCATTAATTCATGAGCAATTTTATTAGAATTTGTTAATAACAGTAATCCTTCAGACATATAATCCAAACGACCTACAGAAATCACATATCCTATACGATCTCTCACAAGATTAAATACCGTTTTTGTATTAAAATCTGGATTATGAGTAGTTAATACACCTGCAGGTTTGTAATATCCCCAAATTCTAGGCATCACAGATGCTTGCGATAATTGCTTACCATTTAATTCAATGACATCAGATTCTTGTACTCTTGTTGCTACATTTGTATGCACAACTCCATTTAATTTTACCACCCCATCTCTAACATACTGTTCTGCTTGTCTTCTACTACATTGATTGCAGGAAGATATCCAATGACCTATTTTCATTATATTAATCATAGCATAATTTATAGATTATCTCAGACTAATCTTTATCTTTATTACAATATATAGATAATTTGTTTAATCTATTTTGTAATTGCTGTATAAATACATGTATATCGGTATGATATTGTAGTAATGTATATTGAGATATATTATGGATACAGAGAATATTAGGATTAATAAAATTTTTTATACATTGCGAGATCTGCTTTAACGTATTCAAAATCTCTTCATGATAAGTATATAGAAATACAAAAAATAAAGCATATTGATCAGGATAAGTCGTTAAAAAATTTAGAATATGCATAATACCTATGAATGGTTGTAGATTATCAATCATAGCATTGTTTATTAATATGATAGTAAATAATTCTTGAGATACTCTGGATGAATTAAAAAATACATGTAATTGATGACATAATTTATATCGTTTCAAGATTGATAAATCAAATTTTGCAGCATCAGATGTGTATAATATATGTAAAAAATCTCTTGTATCTTCAAAATAAAATTTTTCTATCAATGTTGTTAAAGAATATTCTGGATTTAATGACACTTCATGTGTATTTTCACAGATAGAGCATATATTGAGAATATTATTACTCTTTTCTTGTATAATACGATTGGTAATTATATCATTAGAGAGCAATTGTAAAGCATTTATATTTCGAGATGTACATATTAATGGTAAAAAAATACATATTAGAATTTTATTTTTCATTCTATTGATTATAGTAATTTTATCTGTTTTTGCAATAAAACTTGTACAATAGTATAATTTTGCCTGAAATCTAAATTGTATATTCAAATAATATGTATATAATAGTATGAGCCCAAGTGGCGAAATGGCAGACGCGCTAGTTTCAGGTACTAGTTTTTGGAAGTTCGAGTCTTCTCTTGGGTATTTTATATAACATTTACAGTCTCGCTATCATCATGCATTTAGAACTGAATATGAACGTTTAGCTATCATTATAATTTGTACATTATACATTTGAATTGATACATTATAAATGTTTACATACATTCACAATATACATTCACAACTATTTCAATAATCTTTTTTCATATCTGCAAAAATCTTCTATTAATCCTGAAGCTATCAATTTTCTACCTTGATACATGATAGCAAATTGACCTCTAGCAGGATGATATATTGGAGATATAAATTCAAGTATATGCTTGGTAATTTTATCATCTGCAGTTGTCTTGATACTCCATACTCGTGCCAATGTAGCTTCAGATCTAGCACGCACCTTTGCCATAACATACATACCTTCTTGAAAATCTACAAAGAAATTGATATTGGTTAGAGTCAGTATTTTGACTAGACCATCATCTTTACCGCCTATAATCACTTCATTTGTATCCTGATTTATGTCTACTACATATAATGGATTATCAGAGGAAATTTTGATACCCTTACGTTGTCCTACAGTATACTGAACTATACCATCATGATCACCCATAATTTTACCTTTAGTATCAACAAGATTTCCTGGTTTAAATATATGAGGCGCTAAATTCCATAAAGTTTGCGTATAGGTATCTTTTACAAAACATAAATCTTGACTATCTCTCTTCTCTGATACATGTATATTAAATCTTCTAGCTAATTTACGTACAAGTGTTTTATGCATATTACCTAACGGAAAACGGATATACTGTAACATAGTAGGCTTGAGCATAGATAAAAAATATGATTGATCTTTTGATGGATCGATACCTGAATTCATATAATATTGCCCATGTTCATCTTGTGTAACGTATGCATAATGACCAGTCACAAAACCATCGCAATCATTTTCTAATGCTGCTTTTAATAATAAATCAAAACGTACCTTACTATTACACCATACACATGGAGATGGAGTTAATCCTTGTGCATATGTATCGACTGTACGTTGTATAACTTGCTGTTTAAATTCATCTCTAGCTCTTACTAATACATGTGGAATCCCTATATCTTCGCAAATCTTAAGAACATCTATTAAATCTCTACCAGTACAACAAGCACCTAATCCACAGCTCGGTTGTGCTAATTGTAAAGTACATCCCACTAAATTATATCCAAGTTTTTTCAACAATACAGCTGTTAATGAGCTATCAATACCACCTGACATAGCCACTAAAATTTTAGTATCTTTTGCAGGCTTATTAAAAAGCTGATATATATTCATATTTTAGTATACACAATTGTTCTTTATTTAAATAGATATATATAGTTGTATAACACATGTCATATGTTATAATGAACGGTGATTAAACATATATTATTGCTGTCTTTAGCTACTTGCATCAATTTAGATGCAAAAATTTATACCAGATCTCATTACGGATATAATAAAAATAATATAAAATTTCAAACAAATACTTTTTTAAAATATTTTCAATGGCAAACTAATTTAAATGCAGTCTATCAAGATATATCGATGAATTCTTTGAGGGATACTGCTATTACAGGTTCTTTTGATATATTACCATTTTTATATCGTACAGATCACGCAAATGCCTTAATGTATAACAATTTACAGTATATTGATCCATGGTTAAGTATGTTACATCTGAGACTTATTGGCGTATATCAAAATAGTAATATGATGTTTGGAGCATGTGGTGGATTACATGAATATATAAGCATGTATTATCTACGTTCTATATATGATAATCAATCTAATTTAGGTTTTATAGTTGGATTTAAAGACATTGTAAGTCTACAGCTTGATGTATCTGAAAGAAGATATGACACTAGCTATATATCTAATGTACAATCTGTACAATTCTTACTCAAATTATGGTTTGATAATGTATTTTTTATATATACTTCAACAACACGTACTTTTGGAAATAATATAATATTTTTAATTAATACACCTAAAAAAGATTGTTATGGACTCAAAACATATATTAAAGTATATGATAATTTATTTCTTACTGGAGATATTATATGTAGTATTAATGCTAGCGAATTCACAATAGCAAATCTACAAAATGAAACTAGTATACAATTTAATATATCATTCGGATCAAAACATCCATTAGATCATATGAGTATTATCTCTAAAAGTATTTTGAATAATGTTGTTTTGAGCGAATATAACAAAAATATACATAATGAGATGAAAGTGTTTAAAGCAGATGAAAAAAAGCAGAGACAGATAATTAATGATTGGGCAATATATATAATGAAAAATATAATGAAGCTGGATAATAAGATAACATTAGAGATGTTTAAAAGTAAATTGAAAACAATATATTTTTCACTGCATACGGATAAGGCACAGGAATGGAAAGAATATATATCATTGAATAATAATATATCTAATCCAGAATTGAGTAAAATTCAAAATTATTTATATACAGATAAATATTTGCAGCCTATAAATGATATTAAAAACATATATATGATAGATCCGAAACATAAGGCATTATTTGAATTAATGTATTTAGTCAATATTACAGAGATAAATGTACGGCAGCTCAATAACGAAATAAATTTAAGTAATGAAAAAGATATTAAACTGACATATATTCAACAGCGCATTAAAGAGGAAATAAAAACGCGCGTATCCGAATCAATGGACATAACTCCTGATATTGCAAAGTTCTTAGAAAATCCTAATACGTCATCATCTCATCCTGTCGATATAATACAGATTGCCTCTGCAGAGAAGCAACAATCTTTGCAAGAATTAGAGAAGCAAAAATCTTTGCAAGATTTATGTGATCTATTTAAAGCTTTGTACAATGGTAAAGATACAGAAAATCAAGATATCAAATCTATATCACAAGTATTATTTTGGATTGTAAGATATAAGCAAAATGAATTAGTTGATGAATATATGAAGTTAGTAATGCCAGAGTATAATAACAGTCAAATTCAACAGATTATAGAATTCATGAAACAGTTTGCTATCATAGATGATTTTAAAGATAAATTACTGTTAACAAATTGGAAAGATTACAACAAAACAAAAACGTTTGACGCTTTACTAATACATAATCGGAAAATGACAACAGATAAACATATACAATTTATTACTGATCTCCAAACAATATCTAAGAATGAAGAGAATCTACAAGAACTCTATGATCAGTTTACAGAAAAGACAACGAGTCAGTCAAGACAAAGTGAAACACAGAAAACATCAGACAATATAATACCTGGAGGTTTAGGATGGCATGGCGAATCAACAAATGACCAATCTACAGCTCTTGATACCGCTCCTACAGCGTCACAACAGGTATCAGAATGGGCAGAATGGATGACAAATAAAATTGGACAAGCTGGAAAAGCCGTATTACAGCTTATTTTTAATTAAATTTCCTAAATAATGTATAAGATATTTTTATATTCTATGCTGCAAAAGTAATGTATAAAATTATACAATCATACAAAGTCGAATATCACACAGTAAATCAACAGCATATAACATCTAATTTTCTACATCAAATTTCTGCTTGATTTTGAATCATTTCTATCAATTGAGTTTTAGTAATCTCAGTTTTAATACCAGTACGTCTATCTTTTATAATAGCCATCTGATTATTGCATTCATTTTTACCTATAATAATCTGCATAGGAACACCTAATAAATCAGCGGTATTAAATTTATCTCCTGCAGAAACTTTTTTACGATCATCATATAGAATATTTTCATGATCAAGCTTATAAATCTCATTACAATACATACTACAATCTTCTATATCAGTACCAAGATTGATTAACATATATTTATATGGAGAAATTTCCTTAGGCCAAATAATACCCTTCTCATCCGAATGCTGTTCTATAATAGCACCTATTAAACGAGATACACCAATGCCATAACAACCCATATAAGGAACAATTTTTTCTTGATTACTGCCCTGTATATATATATTTAAAGTATCTGTATAACGAGTACCAAGTAAAAATATATGTCCAACCTCAATGCTTTTTCTTTGCATGTAATCATTTATAATCTTTTGCTTATCATCAATATTCAATTCTTTGCTTGTAGAAAAATATTTCTCTACATCAGACCATGTAGGTTTTTCAATATCTAACCATGCTTTATCAAATGTAAGAGTATCCTCTCCGGCTTCATTAAAAATATGAAAATCGTGACTAATTTTACCACCCATAGTACCATTGTCAGCTAATGCAGGTATTACTCTCAATTCGACTCTTGCAAAAATTCTTACATAAGCATCAAATACCAATTGATATGTCTTCACAGCATCTTCTTCAGTCAAATCAAAAGTATAACCATCTTTCATTAAAAATTCTCTACTACGCATGATACCATTTCTAGGTCTTTTCTCATCTCTAAACTTCCATTGTATGTTATATAGCATTTGTGGCATTTGCGTATGTCGTACATTGGAATTTTTAAATATATCAGCTATACAATCCTCAGATGTAGGCCCATAAATAAACTCTGCATCATGTCTATCTGTAATATGTAGCATTTCTTTATTATCAGGATTGTATCTACCTGTAGCTTCCCAGTATTGTATAGGCTGCACGGTAGGAATGATCATTTCTTGAAAACCAATATTATTCATTTCTTCCCGAATAATATTAGAAATTTTTTGTAATACAGCATATCCAAATGGCAACCAACTATAAATACCACTAGCTAATTGATACAGCATACCAGTTTGCAGCATTAATTGATGTGAGATAGTAGTATTAGGTATTTTATTCTTGGATATAGGTAAAAACGCTTGAGATAATAACATAGATTATTCTAACAGATTTTATTATATATGATAATAATTTTACTATAGATTTATTGTACTGTTAGAAACTTCAACAATTGCTAGTATAATGTTTTCTTCTTGCTTATTTTGATTTAAATTATTACGAATGTTATGCTTGGGACATAAATTATTTTTGAATATATAGACTTTGTTGCAACAATTCTTGTTGAGCTGCACATAATAATTCTAAAATTGCTACGTTAGTTGTAGATGATCTGATCCTGTACGCAGAATGTATGTTAATCTGCTAATTCATCTTTGATGTATTCATTGATCTTAGAAATTCGTTCAGATACTATGCTCTACTTCTCTTCTATTTGCTCATCTACTGGAGATACAGAACGTTCAGATTCTGCTTTAGTTGCTTTAGTTATATAGACATATTTTTTTGGTGTAGCTGCTGCACTGCGATGAAATAGTGGACTCAAGCACGTTGGAGTTGACATCGTATCGTTACGATATACTGCCATAGTACCTGTACGTACAGATTCTACTGAAGGTTGAGCTGAGAATGTACTTTGCTCATGTACTGATGCATTGTACGATGGGAATGGTACTGGAGATACAGGACGTACAGATTCTGCTAAAGGTTGAGAGAGGAATTCTCTTAGTGTAGTTTTTGCATTTTGCTCATGCACTGAACT
>CAZLVD010000003.1:42523-79503 GCA_964563095.1 uncultured Rickettsiales bacterium | reverse complement strand
TCTTAGTGTAGTTTTTGCATTTTGTTGAGAGAGGAATTCTCTTAGTGTAGTTTTTTCATTTTGTTGAGAGAGGAATTCTCTTAGTGTAGTTTTTGCATTTTGCTCATGCACTGAACTGCCTAACGCTTTCAATTGTGGTGTAATTCTTAGTGTAGTTTTTGCATTTTGTTGAGAGAGGAATTCTCTTAGTGTAGTTTTTGCATTTTGCTCATGCACTGAACTGCCTAACGCTTTCAATTGTGGTGTAACTATAGCTCCTGATGTAGGTCTACACGTGACAGAGGATAACTGATCATTTGTGTTTGGACTATAAATAGCTATGACTATGAGACAATACTTTTTCATATTATTAATTGTAATATATTTTATGAATCAAAACAATAACTTAAATTATATATTTACAAAAAATACAAATATGTTATCATATTGCTAGTATGAGTAGCAAAGAAAACATCACAACAACTTTAGAACAAGAATTCTCACCGTCTGATTTTGATTTTAAATTGAATAATTTATTGAGAACAGTACCAAAGGGTATCAAAAGATTAGGTAGAGGTCCTGGTAGCGGCAGAGGTAGATATTCTACACGAGGACATAAGGGTCAGACAGCTAGATCCGGTGTTGCATTAGGATTATTCGAAGGTGGACAGACTCCTATGTATAGAAGATTACCAAAGATCGGTATGAAGACTACTATGAAAACAAGAATGTTCAAAGAATTTACAATTGAGCAAATCAATCATTTTATTGAGAGCGGATTGATCAAAGATACATTCTCTCCTGAAACATTGAAAACAATTAATCAATTGAAACGTACAGAAAAGATCGCTGTAATCGGTTCAGAAGCTTTACTTAAAGGTATTAGCATATCAGCTCATCGTATTACAAAAGGCGCTCAAAAATCTGTAACAGATGCTAAGGGTAAATTTGAAATTATTAAATAATTTTAGTTTGATGAAATATGCGAGTGTATAAAAATATTATATATAATTTTATTACATTGAAAATTGCACTATAATCTAAATAAATTGCTTTAATTGCTTTAATATACGATTCTATATGATGTAAATTCTCTTATATATATCGCACAGATCAATTATGATCATATTTGAACATCTTATATTATTATTGAACATATACCAAATCTATATATATGATCTAAATGCATAATTCATTTTATAATAGCACATGCAAGAAACATGTTGTTAAATATAATATCAGACAGTAAAAATATTTATAGAATCAATATATCTATCTGATTAGCAAGAAAATTATTTATTCAATCAACTTAATCTATACATTATGCAAGTCAATACATAATTCTATCTCGTCTGTTTCCATAATACTAATAGCTAATACTCTACTCTATCTCTTCTGCTGCCATAATGCTGTTGTTTCATCGTAAAATCTTGCTATACAAAACAATAAATCAGATAATCTATTAAAATATTGCCCAATTAATTGAATGTCAGCCTTATCATCATTAGCATGATCCGCTATAGTCTCATCAAAATAAATACCCCAGACTGCACGCTCTACCCTTCTACATACAGCTCTAGCTAAATGCCATGTAGCTGTTGTATCTGAAGGAATAATAAATGAATTTAATGCGGGTAATTTGGAGGTAATCTCAGTAATCATTTGCTCTAATTTATATATATCCTCTTTATTTAAGCGTGCTTGATTTGTATATAACTGAGCTCCAATATCAAATAATCTATTTTGTATGTGTATAATGACTGATTGATGCTGAGATTGTACTACATCATTAATAGCATGCAAAGCCATTCCTAATACAGCATTCAATTCATCTAATTCACCAAAGAGTGCTATTTCAGCATGATTTTTACGTTGTTTTGCAGATAGAAAAGCTAATGCACAACCTTTATCACCTTGTTTAGTAGTAATTTTATCAAGAGTAATCGACATCTGACAGCATAGCATGTTTAGCGGATGATGTAAGTATATATAAACACAGTGATCTATCAAAACAACATATATATTTGAGATATTCACACGATATTCAAACTTCCTAAATTTCCTAATCACATATAATTTGCTATGCTTAGATTATGTTGAGAATATATTACGATCATGAATTGCAGCAAAATCAAATTATTCCTCTTATAGACGATTTTCATTATATAGTACATGTGCATAGACTTAAAACTGAAGATGAAATGATTTGTTTCAATCATCAATATGAATTTTTATGTAAAATTGAACAAATTAAAAAGAATACTGTTTTTGTAAAAACTATTCAATTATTAAGAGCTCAATCTGAAAATCATACCATACGTTTAATTATAGGCATGATTAAATCTAAACGTTTGAAATGGGTAGTAGAAAAAGCTGTAGAAATCGGAGTGAAAGAGATTTTAATAGCCAATACACATAGAGCACAATCATACGAATATGCTTTAGATAAATTATATTCAGTAGCTAAACAAGCGTTACAACAGTCAAAAAATATGATCATGCCAAAAATTGAATATATTGAGATGAAAAGCGTTTTACATGCCAATTATCGTATGTGTATTTTAGATATGCACGGCAAGCATGTTAGTGAAATCCCTACATGTGATACTATACTCATAGGTCCAGAAGGCGGTTTAACAGCAGATGAATTATCTCAACTTTCATCTAAATATCCTCAATTATCATTATCTAACTCTACTCTAAGATCTGAAACAGCTGCAATATTAGCTATACATACTTTGCAATATTGGAATACTAGTAGAAATAATGAATAAAAATGAAACAAAGATAGTTAGGTTTATTTTAATATAGATATTTACTATATACGTGCTAATATTAGAATATGTCAATAAATATCGCAGCATTAATAGCGCAATATGGTTATATATTTGTATTTCTTGGAGCACTCACAGAAGGTGAAATAATAGTAATTACAGCTGGTACATTTGCTTATTATGGTCAGCTGAATATTTTTTATGTAATTTTAACTGCATTTTTAGGTACAGGTTTGTCTGAATATATATCATATGCTATAGGATACAAATATGGCGATGGTTTTTTATATCAATTAACCAAAATCAAATATATTAATTCTTTCATAAATGCATCTAAAATAGATATGATATTACATTTAATTCAGATCAAGCAACAAATGTTTATATTATTCTTTAGATTTATGCCTGGAATACGTACATTTAGTCCTATTTTAATTGGTAATTCTAAAGTACAACCAACTGTATTTGCTTTCTATAATGCTATAGCTGCTTTATTATGGGCCACAATTAATGCTTGCATAGGATATATTACTACATATGCCAATTTACATTTAGGTTTATCGAATTTTTCTCATTGGTTTATGATAGGTATATATTTAGTAATTAATTTAACAGTTATACCTACAATGCTTATGAAATTATTTAATATATGGATGAAGCGTGAAGAACAAGAAATAAGTACATACATTAATTAGAGTATTGTTTATAACATGCTTCACATATCTCTCATGATATATTGTAGATATTATTTTATGAATATATTGATTTTGATATAGAATATACAAATAATATAAATTAGCCAGAAAATAATATATGGATGAATATGGAGTAAGATCTGTAAATGCTTAAATTTTGTATAAATTTCATACAATAGTAAAGTATTGCGACAGATATCTATTTACTCTTAGGACTCACAGTATATCAGTTAAAATACCTATATCAATATTTATTTCAGAGCCTGTCAAATATTTAGATTCATAGCTAGCTACATACAATACAGCATAGGCTACATCAATAGGATCTCCCATTTTTCCCATAGGTATATCTTTAGAAAATAATTCTATATTTGCAGCTCTACTCTCTTTATCTATTTTAACATATCATTCCACATTGGAGTCAATATAACTGCAGGATTTACAGCATTGCAACGTATATAATATCCTTGTTCTGCGTAATATATTGTAATACTTTTTGTATGATATCTTACAGCAGTTTTACTGTACGAGTAAGCAATATCTCTGAGTATAACTACCAAACCTGATCTAGATGATATATTAATTACAGATCCTCCATGCTCCTTCATTAATTTCATCTTATATTTACATTCAAGAAATACTCCATCTAAATTTATAGCATGTACATAGCACCAAGTATCAAGTGTAGTATTTTCTAGAGTTTGCAATCCTAAATTTTATATAACATCAAAATCTGCAGTGCCAGCATTATGCAATAAAATATCTATCTGCCAAAAGTTTTTAATATACATTCGGATAATTCTTGCCATTCATTTTCTTTAGATATATCCATATGATAAAAGTATCCATCTAAATTTTTAGGCTTTTAGCAAGAGTATCATCATTTTTTATATCAGCAATAATAACAACAGCTCCATGTTCTTTAAATAATTTAGCTGTATCTGCTACTATACCGCTCTTTCCACCTGTAATCAGAGCTATTTTATCTTTTATTCGCCTGTTAAAAACATAGCATAATTTTTTATGAAATATGATATCTAATAATAATTAAATGATCAATAATATAGAAGATTAAAAGTAGATCATATTTTTCTTTATATTGTATCAAATAATCTATTTATATTATATCTATCTTAAATAATTATATAAGTACAAATTTTCAATCATACATGCTGCAAGATACTACATCAAAATACAAATGTAAACACTTTCAAAATAACTCTTTTATCTATTATCCCATAGCTCTTTATAACAACCTTCTTTTCCAGCAAGTTCAGAATGCTTTCCTGATTGCACTAAATTACCATTATTGAATACAAGAATCTTATCAGCATACTGAGTTGTATGTAATCTATGATCTATCATAATAGTTGTCTTATTTTTTGTCAGTGCGAATAAATCTTCATGTATATTTGACTGTGTATTATTATCTAAAGCAGATGTAGCTTCATCAAAAATGAAAATGGAAGCTTTACGTAGAAAACCTCTAGCAATTGCTATACGCTGTTTCTGTCCTACAGATAAATTTTGACCCATAGCAAATAAGCTTGTATGATAACCTTTAGCAAGCATTACAATAAAATCATGAGCCTGAGCTTGTCTAGCTGCTATCATGATATCTTTTATATTATGCTCATTAATCTCATTATATACACCATATGCAATATTTTCTGCGATTGTTCTATTTAAAAATAAACCAGCATCTTGAGGGATGATTGCTATATTTTGACGTAATGATGCTAGATTTACATCTCGTAAATTCTGCCCATCTATAAAAATATTCCCAGCATTGATCTCAAATATTCTCAATAGCAAATTCATAAGAGTACTTTTACCACTACCTGAAGATCCAACTATACTAATTAACTCTCCTCCATTAATCTTTATATAATCATTACCTTTGAAGATCTCACGTGTTTGAGTACCCTGACCATATCTAAATACTATATGATCAAAAATAATCTCGCCTTTTGAAACAATTAATTTATCTCCAGTAAGCACATCTTGATTTGGAGTTATATGACATGTAATCATACGCATGCTTTGAGATACCTTACCTGCTATTTCAATAAATTCTCTAATATTCTTACTTAAATCCCAAATTTTCCCATAAATAGTAGATATAGTACCAAAAACTAAAATGAAATCACCTATTGTAGCCTGATTCTTATTAAATAAATAAATACAATATAATAATAGCAACATACTCATGATTACACATACAATACCTTGAGCAAGCCAAATATTATATTGCATATGACGTAAATTACGCTCTGCTTCAGACATATCTTCAGTCCATTGATCAATATTATTAATTTCATGTTTTTGATTATTGAAACTATATACTATGAAAATTTCATTCAATAGATCTGCTATATTTCTAGATAAGAAAATCTGTTTATCACTAAATAATCTTGTTTTCAAGAACATACTATTGCCCAGATACCATGCGCATACAACCCATAAAGCTCCCCATGCGAAAAATAATAAAGCAAATGTCAAATTAAAGCTAAGCCATACTATAACGGTTGAAAAAATAATTGTAAGAAAGCATTGTAAGAAATCATCAAAAAGAATAACAGCTAAATCCTCTACACCTTCGCAAATATTGCTGATGCATAATGATAATTGAGCTGAAGTCATACGTTGATAAAAGCTATAACTATAATTCAATAATTGTTGCATGAGATCATTAATAATGTATTTTTTTAACAAAGGGCGTTGTATAATGCTCATTTTATCATAAACTCTATACATAACTTCTACAATAATAAAATTCATACATAATAAACCTAACCAATAAAAACATGTATTATCATGATTGGCTAATGTATTAATCGTTTGTTTTAATAAATACTCTCTAAAAATAATGGTAAATGAGACAGCACTTGTGATAGATATCCATGTAATCATATAACCTTTAAATGGTAATAAAAATCTTTTCAAAAGCTGTGCAATATAGATAAAATCTACACGTTTATTGATTTCACGTGACATGATATATTATATATTTTTCCCAATATTTTCTCAATATGTATCATTTAATTTTAAGGATTTTTTTCACTACTTTTTAAATTTGATTAGTATTTTTTGAGTAAGATGCTATATTGTTTTAGCAAGTCATGTCTAGAATACAAATATTAGATAAAAATATAGATACAAATTTTTACGATGGTATAGTAATTACAGGTCCTACAGCTAGTGGAAAAAGTCAATTAGCACAGTATATCATGAGACAATTCAATCAAGATTTAAATGCAGATTTGTCATCGAAGACAGTATCTACAAATGAAGCTACTATCATTCATCCATATAGATCTATTAATAAGACTATTTCATTTCAAGAAACAGCATCTGAACTATATATACCCAGTATTGATATCAAACAATCAATCATAGAAACTAATCTGAAGATAAATTCCAAGCACGCGGTCATTATTAATTCTGATAGCGTTCAAATGTATAATATTTTACATGAACTAACAGCTCAACCTGATAATCTGACAGATCATTATATGTATAGTAAAAAAACAATCACAGATAATTATTCAGCGCATCAATGGTTAATAGATTTAAAAAAATTACTGCATAATAATAAGCATTTTTATCCTATTATAGTCGGAGGTACAGGTTTCTATATCAGAGCTTTATTGAATGGCATACAAGAGCTCCCTGAGAGAAGTATACATACAGATTGGGATGATCTTAGTACTCAAGAATGCTTAAATTTAGTCAAGAAAATTGATCCAAATACTCTACTTAATGATAAAAGACGCATGATACGATTTCTAGATTTACATCATAAAGGAATCAATCTAAAACAAATGCAAGTCAAACGTATTGTTGGTGGAAATTTTTATAAAATCTATGTATCACCTCAAACTGCGTATTTAAAGAAACGTATTAAAGCTAGATTAGAACAGAATCTTGATAAATATATATTAGAAGTAAAAAATTTATCACAGCATTCAGATAAAATGCATCAAATAATAGGGTATACAGAGATTTCAAGCTATTTGCAATTTTTATCTAGCAAACAAGAAATTACAGAACAAATCTATACACGTACATGTCAGTATGCCAAACGTCAACATACCTGGTTCAAAAAATATTATGATGCAGATCTAATTATACATGATGTTACAGATATTATATAAAGCCTTATAAAAAACATTTTAGATTTTATCATGAAATTTTATATATCAACAAAATATTATAGCTACAAATGATATTTTATTTATACCATTGAATATGACATTTTTTTATTTCTATATTATTGCTATATAATTTCAAATCTATCTTGTATTTATTTCTAATATTTTGTATATAATCCATACATTTATTCATTATACATTCCAGTATCTTAGCATTAATAGTCATAACACATATGGTATATCCTTGATTGGCTTTAGATTTTGCTTGATGTATTAATGTACGAATATGCTTGTGAGCAAAAAATATATCATTATATCGATAACCAGCACAGATACAGTATTCACAGCGTTGCAATAACCAATCATATACACTGGCACCTGTACGCTGTCTAGAAATTTCTAACATGCTAAATTGACTTAATTTACCTATCTTAATCCTAGCTCTATCTAATTTGAATGCATTTTTAATAATACGCTCTATTTCTTCATTTTTATCACTATTATCCATTTCGATAAAATCAATTACAATCTGACCTGATATATTACGCAATAAAATCTGCTCACACGCCGCTATTGCTGCCTCTTTATTGGTATTGAAAATAAGATCTGCATTATTATCTTTGTAATTTGCTTTATGATCCATATTATTGTCTTTATGCTTTGTTTTATTATCTGTACGTTTACCTGAATTTACATCAATAGCTGTCAATGCTTCTGTAGGTGTAATGTATAAATAACCTCCTGATTTTAATTGCACTCTCTCTTTAGCTAAATCAGTTAAAACTTGATCAAAATCATCATTAGATAGCAATTTTAGCTCATTTTCATCACACAAGTCCACTTGCACATTTTTATAAAATATTTTAGCTATATTTTTTGCTTCTTTTACATTATCTGTTACTCTAATCTGCGTTATATCTTTAGTACCATAATCTCTCAAAGCTTTTACAATACCTCTAGCTTCAGAATAAATCAAGCCTCTCTGTTTAAGTTTGGTATGTTTTAATCTATATAAAGTATCGAATAAATATTCTAAATCTAATAATATATCATCATTTGTTGCATCAATAGCTGCACTACGTAAAATAATACCAATATCTTCAGGTAATTCAATTTGAGCCAATAATTCTGATAAATTTTTTCTAATATCGCAATCATCTATTCGTTTGGAAATACCCATCATACTCTGCGTTTTATTATCTGTCATTAATACACAATATCTACCAAGTAATGATAAATATGTAGTACAATATGCACCTTTTGTACCATGTTCTTCTTTTTCGATTTGTATCATAATAAGTTGATTGAGATGTAAATTATTTAAATCTCTTTCTCTATAATGAAAATATATAGGATGTATATTATCTAATGGTAAAAAGCCATTTCTATCATGACCAAAATTCACAAATACTACATTCAGTGATTTATCAAGATAAGCTATAGTGGCAGCATATACATCACCTTTTTTACAGATACCAGCATCATAATAAATATTCTTAATGCTATTACCATCTGAAATAACTGTAATCATCTCGTCTGTAAGAGATGTATCTATAAGCATACGCATATTAATAATGTATCATAAAATATCAAAGAAATTTAATCTTTACTTCTGCTCGCTAATAATCTCAAGATTACTCTGAAAACCACTACTATATCAGTATATAAAGATAATGCGCCAATAATAGCTACTTTTTGTTTATCTTCAGATGTATAGTACATTTGCTCTAAAGCTTGATGATTGTACATAATTAATGCTGAAAAGAATAATACTATACCACAATCAATCAATGTCATAACTAAGCCTGATTTAAATATAAATACATTTACTATACTTGCAATAAATAATGAAATACTGACCATTGTAAAGAAATGTGAATATTTTAATAAATCAATTGATGTAAATCTACCTAATAATCCCATTACAATAAAAATACATGCTGTAATTATAGCTGCTTGCATAATATGAGCATAATAAACATATGCATAAAAACCTGTTATCACACCTTGTAATAGAACAAAAAGCCAATATGTAATTTGAGCTTCTAATGCAGTCATAGAGTGTATTTTGAAATTTATATATAAGCTAAATAGAAACAACATGATACATGCTATGTTAAATATAGTATAACCACGTATAATATTATCTTGAATCATGCGCACTATCAAATATGATGTAGCACCTGTCACTAACAAACCCCCACCGATATACGAATATATATCAGCAAAGAAAGCTTGTAATCCTGAATAAACTTTTGTTTTCTTTAAAACCATGTATAAATTATAGCAAATACATCTTAATAATCAATAAAACATTTATAATCTTGATTTGAAAAGCAAAAACAGTTATTCTTATATTATGTCTAAAGATATTTTTTTAATGATTTTTGCAATATTAGCCTATTCTGATAATACTAATCTCATAATACAGAATGAAAAATCATTAATGGAAGATCACCATCAAGAAAAATCCAACAAAAATTACACATTAGATATATTCTTGAAGATAGTAAAATTAAAATATATACAATCATTATCTGATAAAAAACAAGATTTTCTAGCTAAAGCATTAAATATACCATCTGAGCTCAATATAAAGTTATTACAGTCATCGTATAAATCTTCTAAGACAGAGATAGAATTATCTATAGGAATAGATGCTATTACACATTATATGTTATCTGTTTGTCAAGATTCACAAGCTGTAAATGCGCATATGGCCAAAATGCTTGATGCTTGCAATAGATTAGTCAGTCAATTAATCGTTATAGTTTTACATAACAGAACAATCACAAATATCAATAGAGCTATACATATTACAAACGAGGAAATGAAAAAAAATATCTCTCCTGAAGAGCAAAGAAAATATTTATGCAACAATATGCAATTGAACTTACTCTCAAATAAAGAATATTTTGAGTATAATACAGCTTTGAATACTCTATCAGAACTAACATCTCTTGATATAGCAGATATAGTCACAAACATAAATGTAGATGATTTATTAAATGAATTATTAAACTATATGGAATTGTCTTTAGATATAACTGATCTTCAGAAGAATAAATTAGAACAATTACAGTTAAATATAAAATCAGCTAACTATCAGTTATATGATACCATTTTGTCAGGATTACCCAGATATTCAGGCAAATATGAGTTATATCCAGAAATAAAAAACAATTCACAATTCACTTGGTCTATAAATTTATCAACATTGAAAAAGATACGTGCTAATAGATCTCAGCAAAAACAAGCTGAAAATGCATTAAACAAATACAAGCAAGAAATCTATAAAGGACAAGTAAAATCAAAATATCTCAATCAACAATCATTAAATCAGATGAGTATCAATTTATTATTATTTGATATTGCAAAAGACGCTTATAATACCGCGG
The DNA here is from genome assembly GCA_964563095.1 of uncultured Rickettsiales bacterium. Taxonomy (GTDB): domain Bacteria; phylum Pseudomonadota; class Alphaproteobacteria; order CAJXXZ01; family CAZLVD01; genus CAZLVD01. Next base: position 68,503 of record CAZLVD010000003.1, on the reverse strand, counting down.
TAAAGCAAAATCAAAATAGCTATGATGCAGAATTAAATATGCTGTCAGCTGAAAGAACATATATTACAAGTATCGTCAAATACTACAACATATAGTTTTATTATCAACTATTTGATCATAATTGCATATTGATTTATATACACTTGAATGCTCAAAAAAACTTGTTATGATTGAAGCATGTTTCAAACAGTATCTAAAATAGCTCTTTATTGTTATATAAATGCTAGCTTAAAAATGATTATCTCTTTGGTCTTGACTATTTGTTTTTATAATAATGCTCAAACAATAGCGTTTTTCTTATTTGTTATAGGAAATATATTAAGTTACGGAATGTCTATATATATTGCGAAGCATAAATCTCATAATTCATCTGCTTTAATCATAAATTTTATAGCAGATCAGATGCTCTTTATATCAGCTGGATTATGTATTTTAGTAGCATACTCTCAAAAGTTTTTATTATCATTGCATTTTATGATTTTTATAGAATTATTAGCATTATGCGTTAAACTCTACTTATACTCATCTAATATTCAAATTAATCTATCATATTATTCAATACAATCATTAGTAGTAAAGACTGTATTGTTTACTGTTTTATTTTATGGCATCATATCACCAAATATTCTTAAACTTAATTTTTTAAATAGCTTTTATCTTAATAATGTATCATTCAATTTAGGAGCTCCTATATTATTATCAACTACATCTCTTATAGAACTTACAACACATATTATACGTAGACAGTCAGCTGCATACAGAAATTTTTAATACACATTAATATATACATATCCGCTTGTTAATTTTTCAATGCAAGAATTATGCTATACTGTTTGCATGTTTCAAATATTCAATAATATCTTACCAATTATTAAGATAATCTTGTTATTGATTTGCATAGTAGTGATTCATGAATCAGGTCATTATATTGTATGCAAATTCTATAATGTAAAAGTATTATCAGTAGGTCTTGGTTTAGGTCCAATATTATATACTACAACTGATCAATCCGGTACAAAATGGAATATACATGCTATACCTATTGCGGCCTATGTAGAGCCAGATGAGATTTATAACGATCAATATAAAACTACTGATTCAATCAAACAATTTTCTATCGCAGCTGCCGGACCTATATTCAATATATTATTATCAATAGTATGCTTATATACACTCTTCTCTATTAGAGATATTATTTTATATAAACATATTATTAATTTCAATACGTATACAGTGCATACTAGATTATATTCTGTAGATGCTTATAATGATCATACAAAACGACATGCATTAAATCTATTATATAAGCACATAGCCGTACATAAACATGATCAAGTATTACATAAGATAAAAGAAGCAGATGATAAATTGAAACGTCAGCTAGATCTTGAAAGACCAGATGTTTTAGCCACTAGATATAGTATTACTGTAAAAATCACCAATACATCCATTGCAACAAAATGTAGATTTATATATCAAATAATTTATATTAAAACACAACAGACATTCAATAGCATATATCACTTAATCGCTGAGAAATTGAAACTGAGCAAAAATGATGAGATCACAAAGTATCCATATCAAGATTTCTCTATAGATAATCCATTGTCCGATACAGTTTTTGCAAATTGCACTTATAATACATTAACGCATACTCCTATAAGTGTACAGGATACATTGCCTTTAAACACTAAAAGTACATTTAAAAATATTATTGAAATAATAAAAGAATACTCCGAATATCCTTTAACATTTGCAAGTATACTATATATCATAGCTATATTATCCTTGGGATTAGGTATTTTTAACTTACTACCAATTCCTGGCTTAGACGGATATTACATGGCATTATCATTGTTAGAAATAATCTTCAGACGTAGATTTAGAAATACTTTATTGCATTATTTAGAATACCTATCAATTATAATACTTACTGGCTTTGTATTCTTTAAAAATGTATTCAATCAGCAAAGTATTTTATATAAAATATTCAGTCAAATAGCTATCTTGTGGCATAAATTCTTCTAGAGAATGATTTGCCTGTCCTATTCGAATGTATATAAAATTATAAAATACGTATGCTTTCTATTTTACATATACAAATGGTCTTACGCTGATCGGATGAATATAGATGTATAACATATCCATGTGATAAGACATTGATAATCTGCCAATAATTCTTAAGCAATGACTGTATAATATGTATATTTAATACTGTTTATTCCGATCATTATTACGCATTATTTCAATTCCGATCGTACATTAATCAAATCCATAAGCTCTAACCATTCTGATTTACCTATTGTATGACCTAAAGTATCTATATACTCCTCGCGGGTTTTTAAATCATCATTGATAGCATCTTGTATGACAGTTTTACCTAATGATGATACAGAAGTAGATCCTAATCTATATTTGCAAAATGCATTATATGTAAGAGGTACCCATTTCGCTACTATATCATGTAAAATGACATTAGCATAAGCTCTAATTTCAGCCTGAGCATGATCTGTAATACGTAATGTTAAGAAATGAGTCAAATTATGTAAATCAATCTTCCAATACCATGATGTATAGATATTTTGAGGTAGAACCATTCTAGCCAACTCTCTAGACACACCTTGATTGATTAATTTCTCATAAAATATATAACTTTTCTTACTGTGATCTAATATCTCCGCCGAAATACCTTCTGCTAATGTCAGATCTAAAGCATCGCCGCTACATTGACGACTTAATGCATGCTGTTTATTAAGCTGATTTGCTTGCGGTACATAAAATTCATCCGCCATTACAGAATATCTAGCTGAGTATGCGTTAATATTAGCAGTACGATGACGTATCCATTGAGATGCTATGAAAATTGGTAATTTTATATATAGCATAATTTCACACATTTCAAAAGGAGAGGTATGTTTATTACGAAATAAATAATCAATCAATGCTCCATCATCACGTGATTTAGTGGTACCTGTACCATATGAGATACGAGCTGCATTGACAATAGTAGTATCGTTACCCATATATTCTAATACACTCAATGCTCCATGATCAAGCACTTGTATACGTTTTTGCAACATCTCTTCTAGAGTATGCGAGATAATTCTTGACATAAATTATTATAACAGATTAGATGGTATATTTGAGATAAAATTGCAGTAAATTTTTGCAGAATGATGATTGAAAATATATATTACTTCAATATCATACATCTCATGTATATCCTGTCAATCTATCACATTTATATCACAATTATTGCATCTCATATAGCTAAATATAACTATCATATATACAGACCATGATAATCCAAGTATATCATGAGATTATTTTACATAACCCATACAATAATACATTACACTCGCACCTATCATAGCGCTTGCTTTATCAAAAATTCCTCCAGCAGAGAGAAACATTTTAGAAGTTACATCTAAATTATATCTGGTTTTAAATAAAGCTAAAAGCTCTATTCCTGCGATACTACCTAAGCGTAATACAAACGATATTTTATTTTGTGAATATAACACAGATAAACAAAACAATATAAACAAAACACTATATTTCATAATGATTTTTTTCTTATCATTAATCAAAGGTAATATTAGATCTATAGTATAATACGCACTATTTACATACGTAGCATATAAGAAACTCCATAATCCTATAAAAAGATTAATATCAGAATATTTAGAATCAAAACCTCTTACATGCAATGTATTTATTTGATAAATTGGACGTGTAATATACATATATGTTAAAGTACAAAATAATAAAAATACAAAACCTTTGAAATCAATCTTTTTACTTATCAACAAATATAACATTTCAATTATACATAACAAGAATATTATAATACGTATTGCTGATCTATCTGATGCCAATGTAAATGCTACTCCATATACTATAATGTTTATTATGATTTTAGACAGATTATTTGTATTAAAAAATACAGATAAAACATTTTGAATTTTACTAAGCATAGGAAAAGTATAGCAGATTTTTTTTAAGATTAGGAACAGCCAGTAGTTTCACCACAATTAGAACATACTAAACATGAACCATTTTGTTGTAATGAAAATGAAAAACATTTCGAACATGCATTTTGAGACTGTACAATCTTGTCTGTATCTAGATATTTGAGCTCAGTGGTATAATTAAATGTAGAGAGATTATGCGATTGTACTCTTGTATTTGGTAAATACCATCTACCTAAACATTGGAATGCATAATCTATAATCGACTCTGCACGTCTGATATGAGGATCACCTGAGATATAACCATATGGAGCGAATTGAATACCGATGAATGTATTATAAATTACTTCAAATGGGACTCTAGCTCTTAATGCAATAGATATAGCTTTACCAAAATTACTCATCAGACTACAGAATGCAGAGCCTTCTTTACTCATTTTAAAGAATACTTCAGCTAAACGCGGTTGTCCTGCTTCTATAATTTCTGTAGCAAATAATTTAAATTCATGCCCATCAATAATCGCTCTAGCTTGTCTTGTAGTACATATAGAATCTATTTGCAACATATCAAATGATTTCATGTGCGTATCTTTATTTTTTAGAATGTATTCTTGCTCTAATACTCTAGCTAATAAATCCAATGGAGATAATGCTTTATCTATACCAGCGTATCCTGTAATCATACCAGCAGGATCAAAGGCTGTATTTTTAAATGCGTCTACATATTTATTGAGTGGAATATTATATTTTAAACCTAATGAAATAGCTTGAGCAAAACAATCCATGAGCGTTCTATAGGATGAACCTTCTTTACCCATAACAATATCTATTTCAGTCAGTAATCCTTGCTCATTATCTTGTGTCAAAATATAAAATGCTTGATTATCTATACGCATACCATATCGTCTACCTGTCAACTCTTTAGATTGCTTTGCAGCTTTTTTATTTAAATCAGTAGTATTTAATGGTTGAGATAATTTTGAATTATTTCTATATAATGATACGCATTTAATACCATATTTCCATGTTTCAAAATAAATCTTTGAAATCTCTTCTATTGTAATATGTTCTGGTAAATTAACAGTCTTAGATGCTGCACCGGAAATAAATGGTTGAACAGCCGCTACCATTTTATAGTGACCTTCAGGTGAAATAAATCTTACACCTACACCATTAGGCATTGCGCAATCAAATATTTTTATATGTTCATTTTTGATATGAGGAGCACCTTCAATTGTCAAGTATCCACAACAGTAAATATTTGCTTCAGAAATATGTTCTGATGAAAAACCTAGAACTTCTAATAAATTATCTGAATCTGATACATTAATGCCGCACTGTTTTTGCAATATATCTGCTCCAAAAAACTTTACATTAAAAATATGTTTTATATCATAAATATTTTTCAAGGCATGTTGCATTTTATCAAGCATTTCATCATTAAAGCCTTTGATTTTTAATGTATCATTATTTATATAAGGAGCATGTTTAATATGACCGTGTCCAAAAATATAGCGTTTAATATCATTAATTTGAGATTCTGTATATTTCAAAGCATAAAGCGCATCTGTAGCAGTTTTATTAAGCACTCTCATATCACCGCCTCCTGCAAGTTTCTTCCATGACACAAGAGAGAATGTAGGCTCTATAGATGTAGTACCAAGATCCATCACAAAGCTAATTGTACCGGTAGGAGCTATAACTGTAGCCTGTGCATTTCTCACCCCATACGCTTTAACTGCTTTTAATGTCTCGTCTGATATTTTTTGAGCGGCTTGACCAAGATATTTAAATGATTCTGGCAAAGGCAGTATATACGGAGTGTAATTTAAACCTTTACATTTGTCTGGACGATGATAAATCAAATGATGCATATTCTCAATAACATTTAACATTGATTCTTTGTTCAGTTCATATTTTTCAAATGTACCTAATGTTTTGGCTAATTCAGCAGATGTATTATACGTAGATAATGTTAATATAGCTGTAATAGCAGCAGCTATACTTCTACCATCATCACTATCATACGCTACACCAAGACTCATAAGCATACTACCCATGCCACCATACCCTAATCCAAGAGTACGATATTGTAATGAACGTTCGGCAAAATTATATGTAGGATATTGCGCTGCTGTAACGCTAATATCAAGAATTATAGTCCAAATATTACATACATATTTAAATGCATCTATATTAAATAATACTCCATCTTTTGTATGTAGTAACATTTTATCTAAATTAATCGAAGCTAAATTACATGCTGTATTGTCCAAAAATACATATTCTGAACATGGATTTGTACCGCGAATTGGCCCGCTGGCTTTACATGTATGCCATGAATGCATGGTATCAGAATATTGTATTCCAGGATCAGCAGATGCCCATGCTCCATAACATATTAAATCCCATAATTTACGAGCTTTCAATGTTTTAGTAATACTACCATCTGTACGTGCTATCAAATGCCAATCTTCATCATTCTCTACAGCTTTCATAAATTTATCTGACAGACGTACTGAGTTATTTGAATTCTGTCCACTGACAGTTCTATATGCCTCGCCATTCCAATCTACATTAAATACATCCCACTGAAATGGTATTCCTGCTTCCAAAGCATGTATTACATGTTGACAGTAAGAGCCAGGGACTCCATTTTGCTCTGCATCAGCTACAGCAATTTTTAATGCCAAATTAGTATTGCTATCGTATTTATCTGCTGTAGCACCAGAGTAATGTTTACATGCATGAGTAATATTTCTGATATATCTATCGATTTTTTCAGATCCAGCTACTAATGCTAAGACTTTTGCTTCTTCCTTAACCTTCCACATGATAAACTCAACAAGATCTGGATGATCATCATCAAGAATTACCATTTTAGCCGCTCTACGAGTAGTACCTCCTGATTTAATAGCGCCAGCAGATTTATTAATTACATCTAAGAAACTTAACAAACCAGACGACTGCCCTCCTCCTGATAATTTTTCATTTGCTCCTCTAATATTTGAGAAATTTGCTCCCACTCCTGATCCATATTTAAAAATACTAGCTTCTGTAGTCATAGTATCCATAATACCGTTCTTATTTACTAGATCATCTAATACTTCTAATATAAAACATGCATGTACTTGAGGATGTTCATATGCATTAATAGATTCTACTATTTGTTTAGATTGAACATCGTAATGATATTGATTACCAGCGCGACCTTCAATACCATACGCCCAATGCAATCCAGTATTGAACCATTGAGGTGAGTTTGGAGCACAAATCTGATTAATTATCATATATCTTGATTCATCATAAAATATCTGAGCATCTTCTTCGGTATGAAAATATCCATTTAACCATCCATGATAAGTCCAACAACCAGCAAGACGATTTATAGTCTGTTTAATACTTGTCTCTCCACCTAATATAGCTCCTTCTGCCGCAACGTTTTTTTGCAACCAAACCGGTACCCCTGTTTCAGCTACATGTTTCGTTTTATTTGGCACACCTGCTCTTCTAATGTATTTAGTGGCATAGATATCGCAAGCGGACTGTGACCAAGCTTCAGGTATTTCTACATTTTCTATTTTTTGTATAATTTCACCTTTTGAAGATCTAATGACTGCATCTGTGAATTTGAATTTCATATCCTTATAAATTGTATCATGTGTCCAATGCTCTTGCGCTTGTGTATAGAAACGTTTTATATTCATAGTAAATGTATTATATCTATTTTGAATCTAAAATTCTATCTTGTTTTTTTTAAAAAAATAGTATGAGATTTCTTTTGAGATGACAATAAGACATTAGAAGTATATATAAAAACTAATAATGATTTGCTATATTAAGATATGTCTTCTATAAATACTTTAAATGAATTAGCAATGATATATCATACACGCTTGCCACATGGGAAAATTTCTATCTCTACAAAATCCTGCTCAAATACAGAATTACCTTTAGCTTATACTCCAGGTGTAGGACATGTATGCTTGGAAATAGCAAAAAACCCTGATCTTGCATATCAGGTCACGAATAAAGGTAATTTAGTCGCTGTGATTAGTAATGGTACAGCAGTATTAGGATTAGGAGATATTGGAGCATTAGCTAGCAAACCTGTCATGGAAGGTAAAGCATTATTATTTAAATTACTTGCGGGTGTTGACGCAGTAGATCTATGTATTAATGAAAAAAATGTAGATGAATTAGAAAAAATAGTACGAGCTGCAAGTGTCTCTTTTGGAGCGATTAATTTAGAAGATATTAAAGCACCAGAATGTTTTGAATTATTAAATAGATTGCAAAATCTAGATATACCTGTATTTCATGATGATCAAGATGGTACAGCTGTAGTAGTTACCGCAGCATTATTAAATAGCCTCAAATTGATAAATAAACAACTTACAGCAGTCAAGATTGTATGCTCTGGAGCTGGAGCGGCTATGATAGCCACATTACGTTTATTGGAATATTTTGGCTTACAACCTCATCAGATTACTATGTTTGATTCTAAGGGTGTAATACATGCATCACGTACAGATTTAACAGAATATAAAAAACGATATGCTGTAAATGCGCCAATACAGATCTCTGATGCTATGAATGATGCTGATGTATTTATAGGATTATCTAGTGCAGGAGTCATAAAGCAGGAATATGTGAAAAATATGAATGTAAATCCTGTATTATTATGCTTAGCAAATCCTGTACCTGAAATTACCCCTGAATTAATTAAAGCAGTACGAGATGATGCAATAATATGCACTGGTAGCTCTCGTTATCCAAATCAAGTAAATAATGCTATCTGTTTCCCTTTTTTGTTTAGAGCAGCCTTAGATGCTAGATTGAAATGTATTACACCAGAGATATTGGTATTTTTTGTAGAAATCTTGATAGATATACAAAAAAACATATTATCTCAAGATTTTATCATGCCAAATTTACTCGATCAGAGTTTGCCTTATATCATCGTGCCATATTTACTCAAAAAAATAACATCCCAATACGGTATTATAGTAGATAGATATGGTTTATATGTAAATAAATACAAGCATGATGCATGGAATGAGATTTTAGAAAAACAAGCTATGTATAAATTGGAAACAGATGTACCATGGTTAAAAGATGCATGTGAAGTATTTGGTGCAATATCAGAGAGTCCAATTATTAAAATACATTTAGTTCAGCAATTACCAGAAAATGCCGATACATATATTTATCAAGGACAGAATATATATACTACAGGCAAAGATATTGGATTAGAGCAGAAAAATATAGATACAAACATTGCCATGGAATTAAATACATGTTTAGCTGCTATAAATGGCAATAATTGTTACATATTGGATCATGAGTATACTACAGTAACATTTGTAATAGCTTTAATAAGTCGTGCCAGTTATAAATTATAAATTATGCTTCAGATATTTTTGTCAAGTTTTTAGATGATCAATGTAAAATTTGTATCAATCCAATATATAAATAAATTCTGAAACGACTACTTGCACTCAGTATAAAACATGTTATACTTTCCTTGGCCCAGGTAGCTCAGTGGTAGAGCAGTGGCCTGAAGAGCCTCGTGTCGTTGGTTCAATTCCGATCCTGGGCATTTGATACGAGCATTAAGTTTTTAGTAGTAATTTTTAATATAGATAAGAATTTTACTACACACATGATTCGTTTATTATGAATATTACATAAAAAACATCAAAGATGCATATTATTAAAAAGCTTAAAATAATTGTAATTTTTATAGATCAATGTATTTTTTACAAATTTTATCAATTGTACATAAAGAATATCTGAGATTGATATATCTTGAGTGATTTTAATATGCATTGCTCAAAAATTCTGTATTTTAGAATACTCTGTTGTCTTTATATCTAAAATAGGTTACCATAATTTAATGACAACAAACGAAACTCATGAATTATCTAATCAAAATAAAACTACAGAGACTTTAAGTGTCAAGAAGTCTACATTGAGTATGAATAAAAATATAACAAGCGCACCTGCAGTTTCTACATCAGACGCATCTACCAGTAACAATCATGATAAACCAACAACTACAGGCAAATTAACCTTAAAACTCAAAGCTAATACAAATACACAAATCGATGAGACATTGAGTAGACGTAAAGTAGTTGATCTTGATCTAAATAAAAGACCATCATTTACCGGATCTAGTACACCGCATACATTTACTAGACCTCGTAATTCAGATGTACAAGCAAATATGAATAATAGACCTGTATTTGCAAGAGCGCCAGGTCCACATGCATCTCCGCTTCGTACAGATAAAACAGATAAACCTAATGTTGATAGATTTTCACGACCAAAAAGAGCGGTACGTTCTACCAAACCGGCCTCAGAAGGATTTAATCGTATTAGCTTTAGTACAGGATTGGTACAAGATTTATCAGATGATGCTGTAGTGTCTAATGAAAGATTTAGAAAACAACGTAGAGTTGGCGTTAAAGTTACCAAAACAGAAAAAGTAGTTAGAGATGTTGAAGTATATAATGGTATTGAAATCAAAACATTGGCTAAAACTACTTCAGCTAATATGAATACACTACTCTATCATTTACGTAAATTAGGCATTGATATGAATAAACAAAGCACACTTGATGCAACTACAGCAGAATTATTAGTATTAGATTTAGGACATAAGCCTATAGTATTAGCTGATAATGATCCAAATAAAGATCCTGTAGAAGATTTTACAGGAGAGGAAGTAACACGTGCTCCGATTGTAACTATAGTAGGACATGTGGATCATGGTAAAACATCTCTATTGGATAAAATTCGCAATGCATCAGTTGTTGATAAAGAAGCCGGTGGAATTACTCAGCATATTGGAGCGTATCAGGTAACGGACTCAAAAGGTAAGTTAATTACGTTCTTAGATACTCCAGGACATGAAACATTTACTTCCATGAGATCAAGAGGTATTCGTTTAACAGATATAGTCTTATTAGTGATAGCTGCAGATGATGGTATTCAAGCTCAAACAGTAGAAGCGATTAAACATGTACAGGCTGCCGGTACACCTATGATGGTAGTATTTACTAAAATTGATAAACCACATACAAATGTAAAGCAAATCAAGAATATTCTTATGAGTTATGGTGTGATTACTACAGAATTTGGCGGAGATACAATAGCTATAGAAGTATCTGCACATACAGGTAAAGGTATAAAGGAATTACTAGATACAATTAATGAACAAGCAGAACTGATGGATCTGAAAGCTCGTGATAAAGGTCATGCTGTAGGTATTGCTATAGAAACTAAGATGATCAAAGGTTTCGGTCCAGTAGTGAATATGATAGTGCAAAAAGGTTGCTTGAAAGTTGGTGATTATTTCGTAATAGGCACAGCATATGGTAAAGTGAAAACTATCTTAGATGATAATGGTAAACAAATTAAGTCAGCGATCAGTAGTCAGCCTATTACATTGATTGGATCTAATGAATTATGTAAACCTGGCGATAGATTTGTCAGTGTACCTAATGAAAAAATCGCTAAAGATACTATTGATAATCGTCTAAATGCTATTAAAGCAGAGGTCAAGACTCAGAAAATGGATTTAAATGCATTATTTGCCAATAAAGAAGATAATAAAGTCTTGAAATTGATTTTAAGAGCAGATACATACGGATCTATAGAAGCACTCGAAAATGGATTCAAAAACATAGATCAAACTAATGCAAAAATAGAAATTGTAATGGGATTAATTGGTTCAATTACAGACAGCGATATCACTTTAGCTCAAACAATAGGCGCTACAATCATTGCCTTCCATACATCCGTACCTGTGACAACTAAAAAAGCATGTCAAGATAAAGGTATTCGTTTATTATCAGAAGATATTATTTATAAAATATTTGAAACTCTAGAAAATCTGATTGTCGGAATGAAAGAAATCGTTTATACAGAGGTACAAACTGGTATAGCTAATATTATTAAAGTATTCGAATTCTCACGTGGTAATATCGCAGGTTGTAAGGTATTATCCGGTACAATTAAGCGCGGAGATACAATTAAGTTCATGCGTGGCGATAAAGAAATAGCTCGCTGCACAGTTAAAACAATGCAGAAAGAAATGCAAAGTATTAGTGAAGCTACTAAAAACTTTGAGGTAGGTATAGTATTGGATAATTTTGATAAATATCAGGTCAATGATCAGATAATAGCATATGAAATGAAAACAAGTGCTTAGAATATAAAAGGTATAGTATTGGATAATTTTGATAAATATAGAAAGCAATATACATACTATATATGTTTGATAAAGATGGCTCGATACAAAAATAGAGCTCTTAATGATTCATGTGAGTATGCATGTAGAGTGAGCGGGATATGGATGTAGTCAATGCATTCTTATATAAACATAGAATAGCCGATATAATGATATATGGACATGCTATACAGAAATTAGCAGAAGTAGTAAAATGTGATATATAGATATAAATATATACTATCAACAATAATTTACATACAATACCCACAGATTTCTCTCTGACATCTATATTCAAGCTCTTACAACTATTCAATCACATATCATTCATTAACTACTGTCAAAATCTCTACTTGATCATTCCATAAGCAAATAGTATGTTCAAATTGTGCGCAATAACTTTTATCTTTAGTCCAGACAGTCCATTCATCTTGATCATCTACATATGTATTACCTTTACCTGCACTGATAATAGGCTCTATTGTAAAACACATACCATTTGCAAAACGTTTACTAGTCATATGATTATAATGCAATATCAGCGGCTGTTCATGCATCTTCTTTCCTATCCCATGCCCGCAATAATCGGTAACTATCTCGAAACCTGTTCCATTTACAGCTTTTTCCACAGCAAAACCCACTCTAGATAATAATTCATTAGATTTTATAGCATGAATACCAGCGTCAAGAGCTTTTTTTGCTACCTCTATCAATTTTTGATGTTTATATGATATATTTCCGATTCCAACAGTACTACATGTGTCTCCATGATAACCATCTAATTCTACTACCAAATCTACACTTACTACATCACCATCTTGCACTATTCTACTTCCTGGTATACCATGACAAGCTTGATTATTAACAGATACACATAGATTTTTAGGAAAACCAGAATATCCTAAGCATGCAGCTTTACCTCCTGTACCGTGTAAAAACTTTACGAATAAATTATCTATATCTTCAGTCCTCATTCCTATTTCAATTTTACTACATACATCTTTTAACGCTTCTCCTGCTAATTTTCCAGCTAATTTCATTTTTTCAATATCTTTTTCAGTATATAAATTCATTATTATAATCATAACACAAAACATATAAGACATGCTAATATATCTCATGAAGAAGGATGTATCTCAGCAAACAATGTCTGCGTATACATTAATAGAAATTAGTATATCCTTATGCATCATGGGTATTATGAGTTTAATATTATTTGCTACAATAAATACTTTGCAAAAATCTCATAAAATACAAATCACCAAATATAGGGAACAGATTATTCTCAAAGCTTTAGGTGCGTATATTAATACTCATAATTGTTTACCGTATCCATGCAAACCAGCTGAACAACATATAGGCATAGCTCAATATGTACCTGATTTTTCTGAGCATTTTTCATTGACAGATATAGAATGCGTAGGTGTAGTGCCATGGAAAACATTAGGTATCTCTAGAGAGAGTATATATGATGGATATGGTCATCCTTTTACTTATATAATGAATCCGGTCTTAGGTAAACTGCCGGAGAAAAATGATCATCAGCCAGCATTGATTAATCATTTACAGTCCATGTACGGTTATAGACGCGATATTAGAATTTTACCTAATGATTTTTACTATAGACTCAATTCAAATTTTGAAAAAAGTACATTATATAATAATAAACCCTTGCATGCTGCTGATTTTCTAAAAAAACCTGATGATAATGTAGACAGATTTCAAGCTACCGTTATAAAAGAATCAATAGTGAAAGAAAAAAATAAGATCTATATGCAAATAAAAGATAATGAAAATTATATGATAAATCATGCTGATATTATTTATAAACATCAGTATGATAATTTTATTACACTACATTATTATGATCGCAATCAAGAATACACTATACATAATCAACCTGGTGAAAATACGTTTAAATTACCTTTAACAATATATAATGATTGTCTAACTGCAGATTGTGTAGGAGTAGTAATTATTAGTCATGGCACAACAGGAGGACATTATGATAAAGAGGGAAAGCGCACAACTGTTAAACACATACATGAAGCTATACAGAATGCTACTGACACTCAATTATCTCCTTTAAATCACGATAGATATCATATTTATCTCAATTCACAACAGACTGCTTTTGATCAACGTATAACATATGTGACTCGCTTCGGATTTCATTTATACGGAGGTCCTGTATTGAATAATCATTATCTTTTAAAAATAACAGATTTAAATTTTGATCTATTAAAGGATGCTTATTATTTTGAAAAATTTACACCTCCATTCGCACCATTGTATAAAATTACCGATGAGGATAATAAGCCTTTTCTACCAGTACAATTACCAAATGATACAGAGCATTATGAATATAAATAACTATAGTAGTTCAAATGATTGATATATATCATCTTATATTACAACAGCATGATCTTCTCAATGAGATATATCATCATACATTAGTCTTATTATGCTATGATACAAATATTATGAAGAATGATAGCGATAAAAAACTTTCAGCATATAGTATGATTGAAGTATCTATATCTCTGGTCATTATAGCGATTTTTGGTATAGCCACATTGTTTATGCAGAGATATTATCATAAAAAACAAATGGATCATCTTACTAAAACGCGACAGATATATGTAATGAAAGCATTAGGGCAATATGCAGGGACTCATTCATGTTTGCCGTATCCATGTAATCCGAAAGAATATCATCTAGGTCAGCAACAGTCATCTGTTATGACTTCTCAACAATATACAATACAATCTTCAGGATATATTCCTTGGAAAGTATTAGGTATACCAAAAGAATATAGTATGGATGCATATAATCAACCTTTTATATATGTAATGAATCCATTATTGGGTGCTCGTACAGATTTTGATCCGTTTCCAGACAGTATATTACAACTTTTTACAGATATGCATAATAAATATAGTTTCTTTTTTATGAATAATAATGATTCATTAGATATAGTATCAGATGGATATCATGATTTTATCAGTCTAACCTATTATGATAATTCTGGACAATTGCAAACTATCGACATGAATCATAGTACATCTTTAGATATATATAATATCGGCAATGTGATAGCACATGATCAACCGACTGTATATCATAAAAACGGAGAGCCAATCATTAGTTATTATAAACCTTCTATTAGTACTAGTAATAAGATGCTATCTAAAAAGAAATCACAAGAGCAGTACATGTATTATATTGTGCATAAATTATATCACAGTAAGCATCTACAAATTGAGACTATTCAATATAACACTCCTCACAATGGAAAGTTGTGTAAGACGCGATATACAGTCTATAGATACAATCCGCCTACAAAAAAACATACCATTAGGAATTGTATAGCATATGCGGTCATAGCTGGTAAAGATGAGCAGCAATTATTGGAAAAAGGCAAAATAAATCCACTGTCACATGAGAAAATCCAGATACATATAACAGATAAAGTAATGTTTGTAACTCGTTTTGATATCTTAACGTATAATGGTCCTTTTTTTAAACCAATACATGTAAATTTGCTCCAGGCTACTAAGAATATTCAGTCTGCCCAGCATTATGCCAAGGTATACCCATATCTACCACGATTGATTCCAAATCATTATAATCATTATTACATACCTTTTACACATTATCCTTATGTATATGATATGGATATAGATAGAGATGATCCATATATATCATCTGGTATAAATATGGTAGCTATCGCCAGAAATATTATTGATCTGAAAACACAAAGAAAATTAATCAGACCTGTTTTGGCAGAATTTCAATCAGAAACCGATGCTGATAGAATACTTAGAGAATATGGTTTTTATTCAGCGCATGAAGAATTGATAGATTGTACAATGATTGTCAAACCAAAATATATTACTTTTGATGCATTTTATAGAGATAAATAGTATTATTAGCAATCACAGATATTTTGCAAAGAGAATAATTTAAATTTGCATCAATGATGATGGTATTAATCTACCTCCAATGCTATCTATAAATTTCCAACAAGTAGGCTCTATTAATGACTGTATATCATGATTACTGAATATCATTTTCAATTCGTCTTTTTGAATATTACTTAAAGCATGCAATTTAATATATCCAAATTTAATCTTCAGATTCTTATATTTGATTATATGATATACACGCACTCGTCTATTACTGATCAAATTGACTATCTCATCTAGAGTATATTGTTTTAATGTTTTATGAGCAAGAATAGGATGTAAAACACGTCTACCGCATGCAATTACACATGTATAAAACATTTTATCAGTATTTTTCACATTGTCACATAAAGCATGTATAAAATCATATATTGAATAACCTATTTTTAATTTAGAAATATCATATGCTAGAGGCTCAATATCAATATTATTCTTCAGTATACGCTTTAAAAACAGCATGTCGTGAGGAAAAGTATATAATTTCATAACAATATTGTAACATAAAAGAGATATATTTATCATTTGCTATCTGTACATAATACAAGCACTGCATCTAATACTTCTTCTACAGTTTTTTTAGTCACATCTATTACATGATCATACATGTGTCGATGTGATGCTGCTATATGAGCTTTATCTAAACGCTGCTGTATTTCTTCAGTTACTTCTGTTAAATTGCTTCTATCTAATAAACGACGTTTAATCTCATGCATATCATCATGATGTAAAAAAATACCTATCACATTATCAAAACGTTTTTTTAAGGCTTGATAACCATTGTAATCTAAGTCTAGAATGATTTTTTTATGTGGATTATTCGTAATTGCATGGTATGTAGTACCATAAGAATGCTCTAGAAAATCTACATGCTCTAAAAATTCATTATTCTCCTTCATATTTGCAAATTCTGCATGAGTAACAAAATAATAATCCTTCCCATGAATTTCCCTTTGTCT
Organism: uncultured Rickettsiales bacterium; assembly: GCA_964563095.1. Taxonomy (GTDB): domain Bacteria; phylum Pseudomonadota; class Alphaproteobacteria; order CAJXXZ01; family CAZLVD01; genus CAZLVD01. The sequence goes on along the minus strand of CAZLVD010000003.1, from coordinate 51,372 downwards.
CATGTTACGACTGGTAGTACTCACTGAAAAATGAAAATCATGTTTATCTAATAAAATTTTAATAATAGTACTCTTACCTACTCCTGATATACCAGATAAAACGACTAATTGTTTTTGAAGATTATTCATTGGATATTTTAACATATTTATAGAAAGATTTTAGATACGTTCATAATCTCTAGCATTGATATACAACTCTGCTACACTATTTCATGTTTGATATGCAAGATATTCATAAAGATATTCATTTATTGCATATTTTTCAGCCTGTATGTATTATTCTTGGTATATTATGTAGTTATAAATTCTGGATGTTAAATGTATTCTTGCAAATGCATATTATTTTAGCTATGTGTGCAATTGCAATATTATCAATATGTCATATTTATAATAAGCGATTACTCAAACGTATGTTAGTATATATTTTTTGCGGATATATTGCATTTCAGATACGTATATATCATGTGAATTTTCAACAAGCATATACACCCAAAGAAATGATGATTATGGCTACAGTAGCGGATATTAATGAGTATCAGGAGCGGAAAATGGTATGTTCATTACAACTCAAGAATATAGAAACTGTTGAATCTAATCAATGTATCAGATTACCTCAAAATGCTACTGGTTTTATATATACAGATGTAAATATCTTATCAGAATTATCTCATACCAAAGACTTAACCGATACAGCTGCTCTTATATCATCATTAGCGCCAGGAGTAAAAATTGTTTGTAAAGTAGATGTCTTACCTATCTCGCAAAAAGATATACCTACAGATTATGATGCACGATTTTATGCTTATTTTAATAATCAGCCGGTGAACTTTAAAATCAAAGAAATACATGTGCATTCTCAACAATCGTCTTCATATTTAGCGAATTTTAGACATTATTTATTAAAAAGAGTATCCAAGCTGCATGATTATGATTTAGCTCAAGCATTTTTAATAGGATCACGTAATAATTTATCCATAGAGCATAGAGAGTTATTTCAAAGATTAGGTATTTATCATATATTATCTATTTCTAGTATGCATTTATCTGCTGTATCATTGATAGGATATCTTATTGGATATTTATTATTTGTATTAATATCTATATTAGGATCAATTCCGGAAAAATTTAAAATTGTATTATATAAAAAATATCCAGCTCTTACTTTGATATTACCTCCATCACCTCGTATGTATAGCAAAATTATAGCTATAGTATTATGTATTGTATATACAGTATTCACAGGAGCATCTATACCAACAATCAGAGCATGTATGATGTATATGACTGGTTTCTTATTATTGTTTTCTGATTATAATACATCTTTATTACATACACTCATTCTTACATGCTCTGCGATTTTATTAATATATCCTGAAACTATCCTGACAAGTAGTTTTCAATTTTCGTTTATGGCAATGTATGCGATTACATTATTACCTAAAATACAGCTCTTGATAAAAAATAAACTACACATTCGTAATAAATATCTGCAGTATATATTTCAAAGTATAATTACATGTATTTTTATTAGCATTTATACTGCACCTATTGCTATGTATCATTTCCAGCAGATTACATTACAGCCTATTTTAGGTAATTTAATCATAGTGCCATATATCATTTGTATTATGATGCCAACATTATTCCTGCATATTGTATTACCTATAAGTTTCTTGCTGAATTTTGAATTTTATATCCTAGCATGTCTATTAAAAATACTAGATTATACATCGTTTATTATACATACAAATACTATATATCCGTTAGCATTATTACTATTATTAATACTATTACCTTTTGCTCATTCCAGAACAAAATTATTCAGATTACATATAGTATCAATAGGTATTATGATATTTGTTGCATTATTTCCTACAGAAAAACCTATCATGCTTTTAGATAGATATGGAAGAATAGGATATGTGAAAGATAATATTTTATATACTACATGTAAAATCGATTCATATACCGCGAAAAAATGGCAGAAATATTTTCAAGCTCAAAACATAGAGCAATTTAAACATGAATCATCTCAGCCTTTGTTTGATTATTATATATGCTCTCAGGCTAATCAATTAAAATGCGATATAGACGACAAGAAGATGATAGATATCTCGCAGTGTATATATACAGGCGGATTAATTGTATATAAAGATCATGTATGTAAGATGAATGATGAAAAATTTGCAAATATGAATATATATCTATGGTAGTATGTAGATATTTTAATACTGATAAGATTTCCTATATCAAATATAATTTATGATAGTATTGTTGGATTTATATCATCTTAAATGTACATGAATCTTGATTATTTGATATACACATTATTTAACGCTGACCTTGTAAAACCCTAAGATTTCTGTCTTATTAACTTTACATAATTGATCAATTGTAATACTTTCATCTTTGATAAATGTCTGACACATTAATACATTTTCAGAATAAAACGTTCTCATTCCAGAATCAATAATCTTTTGCATTACAGCCTCTGGTTTACCCTGATGTTTTGTAGTTAATACATCCATCTCTCTTTGTTTAATATCGTCTGTAATGCTATCAATTGTTAGAAATTCTGTATTATTAGCGATTACCTGCATACCAATATCATAAGCAGTTTTGTCATCACCACGATATTTTACTACACAAGCTTTCATGCATACATTTGCGTAATTTTTACCATCAGTATCTTTTGGAACAGAATGGAAATATACAACTGCTTTTTCAGTATCTTGTAAATGTACATTTTGCACACTTGCTAAAGAAATATTTTCACGGAATTTACTTACCAATAGAGCAATCTCAGTTTTCTTTTCTTCTGACAATTGATCAGGAGATGCAATATTGTTATCCAAACAATATGTTACAAGAGATTGTGTAAATGCTATAAAATCAGGACTTCTTGTAGCGAAATCTGTTTCTGAAGATAATTTAATGATTGTAACTTTATGTTCATTTTGAGCTATAGCAATAATACCTTCAGTAGCGTCACGATCAGCTAAAGATGCAGCCTTAGCCACTCCTTGAATTCTTAAATAATCTTTTGCTTTTTCATAATCATTTGTATTATTCCAAGCTTGCTTACATACGCTTATGCTAGCACCTGTTTCTTTGTGTAATTTCATAATATCTTGAATGGACATAGTATATGTTAAACCAAAATTAAAACTATCTCAACTATCTTATTGTTTTTTTTTATTAGACTGATATAATGCTGTATGAAGATATTATTAACTTTAAGTATTTGCGTCAATTTGTATGCAAGTAATGAGATCACACCATTATCTACAACATTCAATAATACTATCGCACAAAACTATAGTCAATCTAGAGATGCATCTCTCAAAAGTAATAGAGGTAAAACAAAACAATCAAAAAATAATATGACAACAAATACCTTTTTAACATTGCTCATTCTGGCAGTAATGATGTCTAATATACGCAAGAAAACTGCCTCTCCAAGAGGACTTACGCTAACTGCTAATGAACAGGATGTTGTGCGCAATGGTAGCACTATGAATATAAGCGACAGTAAGATATCTATAGTAGAAGAACCTGCTCATAATACCACTGCTGAGTCAACAAGTGTAGATATAACAAGCTGCAATCCAAATGTTGAATCAAATACTTGCAATGCGTTTCCGGATTGGCTGTTATTAATACATGATACAAAAACATTGTCAAACATGCCAGTCATAGATTGGAATGCACCTGTTTCATACGATTATACTCCAGAACAAATAGCTAATTTTATTGCTTTATATGCTCCAGTAGATCCGAATGCTACTATAAATAGCGGCGGCACACATACAGATAGTAGTCAAGTATCAGAAGACATTCAGAGAGATTAGAAACATAAAAAATATATGAAAGATCAGTAAAAAACACTCACATGCATAATATAATATCGAATGTAAATAAGATTCCATAGAGAATAAATTCAAGAAAAAATCAGTATAGAAAGAATAATCTCAATCAGAAGAAACATTGGTAAGATCTAGAATAAAAGCAATATAGAGAGTAATCTGATGATTAGTAGTTGTTTGTAGAGAGTAATCTGATGATTAGTAGTTGTTTGTAGAGAGTAATCTGATGATTAGTAGTTGTTTGTAGATTTATACATACATTACATATCACGATCATTGTATACTATCATCAAATACATTAAAATATATCATGCATTATGTTCCTTTACGTATAGTCACTCATTATTCTGTATTAAAATCTATCGTACAACCAAAGGAATTAATCAATTATGCAAAAGAGCACTTTTCATCTATAGCTATTACCGATATAAATAATCTATTTGCAGGCGCGGAATTTAGTTTTACCGCCAGACAGTATAAATATCCAGCTATATTAGGTTGCTCTATAAATACAAATCAAGGTATTATCACATTATACTGTAAGAATGAAAACGGATATAAAAGTTTATGTAGACTAATCAGTGATATGAATATGATCTATAGTAATGTACTACCATTAGGGAAAATCAGCGAATATAAAGATGATCTGATATGTATTACAGGTAATGTCGATGGTGTACTGAAACAAAATATGCAAGTAAATATACAAATCTTGCTGAATGCTTTTGAAAATGATCTATTCTTAGAGCTCAATCGTACGAATGGTAAAACTCCTAATGAGAAGGATTTAGCGGATCTTGCTGAGCAATATCAGTTACCTGTAGTAGGTACTAGTGTAGCGTATTTTATCAAAGCAGAACATGCTGCAGCTTATCAAGCAGTACAGGCTATAGATGCAAATGAAGTTATTTTGGATGAGAATAAATTAGATAGTAATACAGGTAGATTGTTAACTCATGAAGAAATGTATGCGAAGTTTCAGGATTGCCCTATTGTATTAGAAAATACTATAGCTCTTGCGAAAAAATGTACCTTTCTATTGGCAGCTCAAAAACCTCGATTTGCTTCATTTGCTGAAGACGAAAGTAGTTTATTAAGAACATGGTCTCAAGAAGGTATTGAGTCTAAATTTCAAGATCCATCATGGTTTGCATTAATAGCAGATAAATATGAATCTATAGAACAAGCTAAGCAAGTATATCAAGATAGATTAGATTACGAATTAGATATGATTATTAAACTGGGATTTTCTGGATACTTTCTGATAGTTGCAGATTTTGTAGCATGGGCTAGATCACAGAAAATTAGCTTGAGTGCTAGAGGTTCTGGAGCAGGATCATTAGTAGCATGGGCATTAAAAATTATTGTAATTGATCCAATATATTTCGGATTATTCTTTGAACGTTTTATAAATCCTGGTAGAGTCAGTCTGCCGGATTTCGATATTGATTTTTGTCAGGAACGTAGAGGTGAAGTCATTGATTATGTAACGAAGAGGTATAGTAAGGATTTTGTGGCGCATATCATTACATTCGGTATGTGGCATTCAAGAGGTATATTACGTGATATTGGTAGAGTATTAAATATTCCATATAAAGTAGTAGATCAAGTGTGCAAATTGATACCAAATAAACCGAATTTTTCACTTACTCTCTCTGAAGCTCTCGAATTTGATCAGAATTTAAAAAAACAATACGATACAGATAGTAAAATACAGAAATTATTCGATATTTCGATGTTACTTGAGGGTAATAATAGAAATATAGGTACTCATGCTGCTGGAGTGGTCATTGGCTATGATAAATTGAAAAATCTCATACCATTGTATTGGACGAATGGTATGCAATTACCAGCTACAGGATATACCATGAAATATATTGAGCAAGCAAGTCTTGTAAAATTCGATTTTCTTGGATTAACTGCATTAACTATTATAGATAAGGTAACATCTATGATAGATACTCAAATAGATATACAGCATATTAATATTAAAGATCAGAATATTTTCGATTTATTGTGTAGAGGATTAACTGCTGGTATTTTCCAATTTGAAAGCGTAGGACTTACAAATACGATTAAAAAATTACAACCTACCATATTAGATGAGTTGATAGCTATTATTTCATTATATAGACCTGGTCCAATGGAAAATATTGATACTTACATTAGCAATAAACGTAATCCAGAACAAATTGAGTATATGTTTGATGAATTGTCTGATATTTTAGAAGAAACCTTTGGTATTATTATTTATCAGGAACAGGTCATTAGTATTGCTAAAATACTTGCTAATTATACTCTGAGCGAGGCAGATATCTTAAGAAGAGCCATGGGTAAAAAGAATCCACAAGAAATGAGTGAGCAAAGAACTAAATTTACTCTCAATATCACAAATAATATATTGCAGAAAAAATTTAATCTAACAGTGCCAAATGCAGCATTAATACAGTTTATAGAAGATGATAAAATGGATGAAAATGCTCTTAAGACGTATATGTGCGCGTATTTGAAGTCACATGATCAATACAAAGATATAACTTATGATGTACAGATGAATAATGAAGAACAAATGTCTATTGTAATGCAAAATGCTTATCAAAAAGCTACCGATCTATTTGATCAAATCGTAAAATTCTCAGGCTATGCATTCAACAAGGCGCATGCTGTATCTCATGCATTTATTGGATATCAAACAGCTTATCTAAAAACTTATCATAAGTTAGAATTTATGGCAATCAGCATGAGTATGGAGCAAGATAAACATGAAAAAATTGCATTATTGAATAAAGAATTACCACTGTTAGATATAGAATTATTGAAGCCAAATGTAAATAAGAGCACTACTGTTTTTGAAGTACAGTATCCAAATCAAATATTATATAGTCTTGCTTGTGTAAAAGGAATCGGAGCCGTATTAGTAGAAGAGATTATGAAAGAAAGGATCAAGACTGTATTTACCAGCGTAGAAAATTTATGTAGTAGAATTAGATTAAGTAATACAACTATGGATGCTATGATATTTTCCGGTGCATTTGATCTGATACCTATAAATGATATGGAGTCTATAACTGATATAGTTACTCATAGATCCAATATTTATCATCAAAAAGAAACACTTATGAGTGCTCAAGGAGTAGGTATCTTTGCATTAGCACATAAAGGTACAAATTTTAGCATCAATCATATTTTACTAATGGAATATAAATATCTTGGTATAGTGATTAGCACAACATTACTTAAAACAATTATACAAACCAAAGCTGAAGTAATATTAAGTACGGACATAGAGAGACATAAAACGTACAAGGATAAGCAACGTAATGCGGAATTATATATATCAGGTCTATTGTTAGACAAGCAGATTATTAAAACCAAAAAGAATACAGTGCAATATATTATGATGATAGCGGATGCTGCATCTACTTTTGAGGTATTTGTCGATTCTGAATTATATGAAGCTGCACAAGTTTCAATAGGAGATATAGTTATATGTCAGATTAGCTCTAGAAATCAATATATTACATGTAATAAGCTATTCCATCAAATACACACAATTCGTAATGTACAAATATGTATATATAAACAAGAAGAATTGAATATAGCCAAATCATTTACCGATAGCCTGATACCAGGAGCAACTAAAATTACATTAAAAATATATTCTAATACAGTACAAATGTTAGCATTATCCGCTTATTATATTACTAATAAACATTTAGCGCAATTAGATGAGTTAAAATTGCAGTATGAAATAAATCTTGAAGAATCAGTAGAATAAGCATACTTATACATCATTTTGTTGCACTTAGACTCTAAACACTTTATAATAAATTATATGCTTGGATTAGCTACTAGAAGTAGACCTAAAAATTTTGACGATGTAATAGGACAGGAAATTGTAAAAAAAATCCTCAAAAATGGTTTAAAAACAGGAAAATTAAGTCAAATTTGCTTGTTTTATGGATCATCGGGAATAGGTAAAACTACACTGGCGAGATTAACAGCATTATTATTAGTATGCGAGAAGATAGATGTTAATATGAACGCATGTTTAAAATGTGAAAATTGTCAAGCTGCATTACATGATCAGCATCCAGATATTTTTGAGATAGATGCTGCTACATATACAGGTATTGATAATATCAAAGAGCTAACAGATAACATTAATTATAAACCAAGATTATCAAAATATCGTATATATATAATTGACGAAATGCATATGTTATCTAGAAGCGCTACTGCTGCATTATTGAAAACTATAGAGGAACCGCCTGCACATGTATGGTTCTTCTTTGCTACTACAGAAAAAGATAAAATTCCTGACACAATCTTTTCTCGTTGTTTAGCTATGCAATTACATCATGTTACTACATCAGCAGTAGTATCTCGCATGCAAAGCATTTGTCATCATGAGCATATACACATTACATCTGAGGCACTGAAATTATTAGCTGAAAATAGCATAGGAAATATTAGATTAGCATTAACATTATTAGATCAAGCGCACATGTTAGCTGAAACAGATATCATTACAGATGCTCATGTAAGACAATTATGTGATATAGCTAAAACTGAAGAATTGCAGGAATTATATAAAGCTATTACAACGCATAATATACAGCAAATCTTTGAGTTATCCGAATCATTATGCTGTAATTACAATCCTATATCATTATCATTGCAATTATTGAAATTAGCGCAAGATAAAGAAGATATATTATTATGCTCACAAGTAGCTCAATTATTAGAATCATTATATAAAAATCCATATCCGTATAAAATCATGGGGGTTTTATTAGCAAAAGCATCATATTTACATACATTACCATCTCCAAATGCACTATGGGATGCTATAAAAAATCTATCTGCAGAGAGTACATTATCAGTATGTGAAAATAAAAAAGTATCCGCGCAGGCAACATCTGTCAGTCAACACCAAGCTGCAGATAGCGCAGATAAACTTGAGAGCAAAGCTACAGATAG
>CAZLVD010000003.1:31249-42423 GCA_964563095.1 uncultured Rickettsiales bacterium | reverse complement strand
CAGATAGCGCAGATAAACTTGAGAGCAAAATGGATTTATATCAGGAAGCTTTATCTATTTTCGGTAAATAAATTGCAAACCGTTTACATGTTTTGATGGATATCTCACATACATACATGATTGATAGTAGTAGCATGATATAGATTAATAACATACATGTATCTTTTAGCGATTGACAAGAGACGAATAATTACATATATTCAAATCGATTAAATATTTTATAAAATATCTCAAAATTCATTCCATTTTATATAGTTTTGTGTTTTAATTAATAATGACAGGGATCGGTATTGAATCATTATACAAAGTTGTATTAAATCATTTAGAAAATGAGAGATCAGCTGAATTAAAACAATTATTGATAATATCACATCCTGCCGATATAGCTGAAATTATTCAATTATTACCTAATTATCAGCGTAAAATTATTTTAAAACTATTAGGTCATGAGTTTAATCCAGATATTCTTTCATATCTAGAGGAGTCTATTCGTGATGATATTATAGATTCTTTTGTAGAAACAGAATTAACAAATGTATTGCAACAAATCGATGAATCAGATGCTATTGAAATTCTTGAAAGTCTAGATAAAGAAGAAAGACATTCGCTTTTATGTACATTAAAGCCAGATGTAAGAGCTATACTGGAAGATGGATTATCATATCAAGATGATACAGCCGGTCGTATCATGAGTTATGATTTTATAGCTCTGCCAGCATCATTAACAGTAGATATAGCAATCAAATTTATTAAAACATCCATAGAATTACCTGAAGGAGCAAATGAAATTTTTATTGTTAATGAAAAAAGAGCACCTATATCATATATTACCTTTAGCTCATTGATACAAGCTCAGCCTGAGCAAACATTGATGCAATTAGGTAAATCATTAATATCTATCACCAATGTATCTATACCTATACATGAAATTTGTCTTGTTTTCCAGAAATATCTTATTAATGCATTACCTGTTGTAAGTAGACAAGGAAAAATAGTTGGAGTGATTAATGCTAATAATATGCTGGATATTATCGCAGCAGACTCTCAAGAAAGTTTTTTACAATCATCTGGTGTTAGTACATCTGATTTCTATGAATCATTATTTGTAACATTTCAATCTAGAGTAAAATGGATACTTATCACTGGAATATATGCATGTCTAGCGGCATTTATTACATATAGATTCAGTAAGGTAATACAAGCAAATATTATTATAGCTCCTATGCTACAAGTAGTCATGGCATTATGCGCTACATCAGGATTACAAGTATCTACAGTTACTATCAGAGCATTATTAGAAAAACATATTCTATTTGCAAATATCAAACGTGCGATTGTTAAAGAATTTATTGTAGGAGCATGTAATGGAGCTGTATGCGGGTTTGCTTTCAGTTTATTATTAATCATATTCTCATTCTTAATTCCAATACCATTATTATTATGCTGTATAACATATGCTGCAATATTTTTCAGTATGATGTTTATTAATGTTGTGGGTTTCTTATTACCTGTATTATTGGAGAAAATAGGTATAGATCCGGCTATTAGTTCTGGTCCGCTGATTTCATCTATCTCAGATGCATGTTGTAATTTTGTATTACTAGGTCTAACATCGTATTTGTTTTGAGATACTTGTTATGTAGAGTTTTTTTATGTAAAGTGTTCTATGTCTGCAATGCTCTCGAAAGCTCAAAAAGATCAATTACTTCTGGCTCGTAGTGTAACATCAAGCAAATATCATACTTTAATCAAAAAATATCAGACAGCTACAGAAGCTATAAAATATATAGAATACAAAGCATATATAGATGAGGAATTAAGAGCTATAGATAAAGCTGGAGCTGAATTGTTATTTTATGATCAGGAAGATTATCCTAAGCAATTATTAAATCTATCAGATGCACCGCCTGTATTGACGATAAAAGGAAAAAAGGAATTATTATATAAATCATTAATTAGTATAGTAGGTTCAAGACAAGCTACATTACCATCTAGAATCTTTGCAAAAAATATCGCACATGAATTGGGATTAGCCGGACAAATAATTGTATCAGGTGTAGCGGCTGGCATTGATACGCAAGCACATTTAGGATCATTGCATACAGGTACTATAGGAGTATTAGGCTGCGGTTTAAATATCATTTATCCATTGGAAAATGCAAAATTATACGAAGATATAGCTAAATATGGATTATTGATTAGTGAGTATGGTATGAATCAACCTGTAAAAAAAGAATCATTTCCTCAGCGTAATAGAATTATCTCTGGTCTATGTTGGGGTTGTATCATTATAGAAGCTAGTTCCAAATCAGGCTCATTAATTACAGCGCAATACGCTATAGAGCAAGGAAAAGAGTTATTTGCAGTACCAGGGCATCCTATGGATTCAGCTTCAAAAGGCTGTAATAATCTGATAAAAGATGGAGCGTGGTTAATTGAATCATCAGAAGATGTATTGGCTCAATATGATACATTAGCAAATCAATCCTTTAATGCAGCATCTCAGCAAATAGCCCGGCAGCAAATCAAACAGAATGTATCGCGCAATAGAGAGCATCATGCGCAGGATATATCACATAATATACTTCATCAATCTACGAAACTAATAGAATCAAAGCATAAAAAAACATCATTAGTACTAGATTTTGAATTGGAAACTGAAAAGGAGATGAGTTTTCATGATAAAATATTGTCTTTATTAAATACTACAGAAATCTATATTGGAGAATTACAGAAAGCCTTAACATGCGATATCAGATCATTGAGAATAGCATTGACAGAATTAGAAATCAGTAATAAATTGTCTGTGGATTATAGAGATTATGTATCATTAGTAATTCAATCCAAATAGATTTAGGAATTTTTAATAAAATCTTAATATTTATTACATAAAAATATAAATAAATCAGTCTAAGCAGCATGATAGCTTCATTACAGGAAATACTCTAAGCTAAATATTTTTTAATATTTATGAGATATAGTATATTCAAGAGGTTTACATGGCTGATATAATCGATTTTGCTTTTTTCAAACAATACAATATAATACTTTTTGCTCATAGATCGAGTTTTAGAAAAAGTAAAGCAAAAAAAATCTTACCTGAAGTAGAAAAATATATTTCGGTATAACTTACAAATTCATACAAACATGTTATACTCCGTGAGATGGACATTTTATATCAATCAAGTTTCAATAATCAACAAGCAATTCAAATTTCATTTATATTTATAGAAAATTTTGATTCAAATGCTCTCAATCCAACTTTAAATTTATTACATTTTAAAGCTGAATATGGGCAGAGTGCTACTTTTGTACAAGATAATAAGGCATATCATGTATATGGCTTAGGAAAACAAAAGGATTTTACAACTGAAAAGGCTAGGAAAATAGGTCATAAGATCTTTAATAATTGCTCACAATTTCAATTTATAGAGCTAGAAATGCAAAATCTGCAATATGCGATAGAAATTTTGATAGGATTATATCTATATGCGCATCATTATGATAAATATAAAAGCATAAAACCTGTAATAAACATAGATACTGCTCAGATTTCTATCAATAATCAAGAGGTAGTTACACAGTTTCAGCAAATGCAAACTATCTTAAATGCTACATTGTATTGTAGAGATTTGTCCAATATGCCTGCAAATATGTGTCATCCTGTATTCTTGGAACAAGAGGCTATCAGAATACATGTAGAGGGTGAAAACTGTTCTTTGAAAGTCAAAGTATTAAATGAAATGGAATTGAAAACACTTAATATGAATGCTTTACTTGGAGTGGGACAAGGATCTACAATGCCTGCTCGTTTGATATTATTAGAATATACTCATCATGATGCGCATAATCAGCCTATAGCATTAGTCGGCAAGGGTATTACATTTGATACAGGAGGTATTTCTATCAAGCCAAGTCACAATATGCATCATATGAAACATGATATGAGCGGTTCGGCAGTAGTACTATCGTCGTTAAAAGCAGTATATGAAATGGGATTGCCAATAAACGTTGTAGGAGTGATGGCTGTAGCAGAAAATATGTGTTCAAGTCATGCTCAACGTCCTGGCGATATAGTCATGTCTGCTAGCGGTAAAACGATTGAAGTGCTGGATACTGATGCAGAAGGTAGATTAGTCTTAGCTGATGCGCTTTGGTATACACAAACATATTATGAGCCAAGTATGATTATAGATTATGCTACATTGACAGGAGCGGTATCTGTAGCATTAGGATCTGTATATGGAGCAATTTTCTCAAATAATGATGTATTATGCGAGCAATTGATAGAATCTAGTAATCATACATTAGAAAACTTATGGAAATTACCGTTACATGAAAAATTTACTAATGCTATGAAATCACAGGTGGCAGATCTGCAAAATATAGCTAATAGAGGATTTGGAGGAGGTAGTAGCACTGCAGCAGCTTTCTTACAGGAGTTTATAGATGATAAATATCCGTGGTGTCATCTGGATATAGCAGGTGTATCTGAAGTCAGTGCTGAAGCATTTTCAACTAAATTTGGAGCTACAGGCTTTGGTGTAAGATTAACTTTGGATTTTATTTTTAAACAATTGAGTAAAAAACGTAGTGATGGATAGATAGCGTGTGAGGTATGGTGATACGGTGGTGTTACGATGTATGGCGGTGTATATTTATTGTGATTATAGAATTTCAGTATAAATTTTGAAACTGAGGATAATATTACACTGCAGCGCATCGATGGCATAATTCATTGTTAGTATGCATATCTTCTGAAGTAAATATCATCATATCATAGCTATCTGAGGATAATACTACACTGCAGCGCATCGATGACATAATTCATTCTTAGTATGCATATCTTCTGAAGTAAACAGTCTTCTACATCTTGAACAAGTTTCTCCATAGAATTTTTCTACATGAATTTGTAATGTATCTTCTGATATAGATAATTCGCATTTAGCCGCATTGAGCAGTACGCGTAACAGATTCGCTAAAGCAGATTGAGTTGTAATATGCTCTTTATGCAATAAATCAACTGTATTTTGAGGGAGAGATATTTTTATCAATGCATCTTTACTATTTACAATCATCTTCTCTTCTCTCTTAATCTCGATCTGAGTATTGATGGCTGAACGTAATTGTAAAATTGCATTCCATTGAGCAATATGTTCTGGATTAGGTATATCAAATGTATCAAAATACTTGATAAATGCTTCAGAATCAAACTCTTGAGCTGTTACAGGCATTGCAGGAGTAATCCATGTTAATAATGTTTGTTTTAATACAGCAAAACAAGATAATGCTGATTGACGCATGTGAGATGTATTTGAATCGCAATATATTGTATCTTTATTTATATCTAAGTAAAATCTTGATAATTCATCGTCACAGAATTCATATATAGATAAATAGAAATCTTTGGACATATATTTTGCAGCTTGCTCTCTCATTTGTATATTCAATTGACATAAGCGAGCATAAATACATTTGTCTAATAATGTCCATTGATCTATAGGTAATATATTGTCATCAAATTCATATAAACATGCATCAAGATATCTCAATGTATTACGAATTTTCTTTACCATTAAGGCAATATGTGTCATTTGCAATTTACTATAAATCACATCATTATCATAATCAGCAATAGCTGCCCAGAATCGTACAGCATCCAGGCCAAATTCTGATAAAATTTCTTCTGGGTCCACTACATTACCTAATGATTTCGACATTTTTCTGCCTTTAGCATCTAATATAAAGCCATGAGTAGCTATACCTTTCACGCAACTGATAGGACTAATATGCTCAGGCATAAAATGATTCTTATCCCTAGATACATTACACAAAGCATCTCTCTTATGAGAACATTCATGTGCTTCATGAAAATGATGTTGATCTATATAGTTCTGATTTACTATCTCACAGAATGTCTCTGTATCATGTATTTGAGCAATGGTACTTAAGACCAATAATGCCTGGAAATAACCTCTATGTTGATCTGAGCCTTCAAAGAGTAGATCTAATGGGAATGATTGTGTATCAGTATTGGCTGTTTTTTGCTGTAATTGATCACGTAATAGGCAATATTGATGGGTACCAGCATCAAACCATACATCTAATACATCCATAATTTTTGTATAGTTAAGATTTTCTCCTAAAATATCTTCTACATTAGCAGTCCACCAGCTATCAAGTCCGTGTTGATCTAAATATATCATGGTTTTATCTAGAATAGTTTTATCAAATATAGGCTTACCAGATTGATCAACAAAAATAGCCATAGGTACACCATGTACACGTTGTCTGGAAATACACCAATCTGGTCTATCTGCAAACATGCTGATAAAACGATTTTTAGCTGACTCAGGATACCAATTCATATTTTCACACATGCCTAAAATGCGCTCGCGAATCATGTCTATATTTAAATACCATTGCTGAGTAGGTTTATAGATGAGAGGGGTATGTGAGCGCCATGAATATGGATATTGATGTAAAATTGATTCTATTGCAAAAAGCGAGTCTTTTAATTCCTCAATAATCTTTTTTGCACCATCTTTCATAGTCATACTATTGAAATGTGCTGCATTTTGGAATATACCATCATCTGTAATCACATCTACAATATCTAAATTATATTTCTTTCCTGTCTGAAAATCTTCTTCTCCATGAGCTGGAGCTGTATGTACAAAACCTGTACCGTCTGTTTCACTTACATAGTCAGCTGAAATCATTGGTACATTAAACGAATATCCGAGATGTGTAAATGGATGTTCACAAACTGTTTCTGATAATTCCAAACCTTTGATCTCTCGAATGATTACTATTACTGATTCTGATATATTTGCTCTATGTAAGAAATTTGTAAGTAGATTTTTAGCTAGACAAATATGTTTATCTTGATATTGAAAGAGAACATAAGTGATATCATTATGAAAAGCAATGGCGCGATTGGCAGGTATGGTCCAGGTTGTGGTGGTCCAAATCATGACATATGTTTTTAACGGTAATATCGATGATTTACGCACTCTAAAACCAATATCTAAAGCTTTAGATTCATGCTGTCTATATTCTACTTCTGCTGTAGCCATAGAGGTTTTTTCAGCTACTGACCACATTACTGGTTTCAATGCTGTATAAATATATCCATGATGCGCTGCCATATAGAATACACGTAAAATATCTAATGCACCTTTGATGGTAGTAAAATTATTTGACCAATCTCCGAATACACATAATTGAGCAAATTCTTTTTCCTGTATTGATATCCAATTCTGCGCAAATTGTCTACATTCTTGTCTCATACGTACAGGATTTGTTTTAATATCGAATGTTTTCGATTCTTTTATATTAGACTCTACTTTTTTCTCAATAGGAAGACCATGACAATCAAAACTTGGTCTGAAAATTACATGTTTACCAAGCATAAATTGTTGTTGATTTATAATAGCTTTTTGTATCTTATTGAGCACATGCCCCATATGTATATGCCCATTCGCATACGGAGGACCATCGATAAGTTGAAAAACCGCATTATTATGACGTAGTGTACTTTGAATGTGATAAATATCTGTACAGTATTCTATATCAAATCTTTTCTTTACATCTTGCTGTATAGAAACATTTGTCTGAGGTTTAAAAATAGGCTTTGTATGAGTCATAGAACATTGTAGCATAGGACCAATCAAATACTATATTAAAGTATATGGAAAATAATAAAGAAGATAGAAATTCAATATCTTTATCTAATTTGATATTACGTCTGCATTCTCTATCGTGTTATATTTACTATTCACTTTTCGGATTAAATTGTGTTCTAATATTAATCAAATCATTTGAATAAATCATACCTTGAGTGATCTTATCTACTAATTTAGATGACATATTACCTAAGTAATCTATCTTATTCCTTATTTCAATACGAACATGAGTATTAGATGACTCAGGTGTGTAATTCGTAGTAGATTTATCAGAAGATTTATCAGATGAGCCGCTTAGTTGGTTACAACGCATCATATCAAAATCTATTAATGCACGAGCAAATACACGTTCAGTTAAATCTACTTTTGCTCCTAATAATAAATGCAAAGATATGAGTCTCTGTTTATGCGACTTCACAGGCAATGCATGTCCAGTATATATACCAATACCAAATAATCCATGAATAGCCTCCATAGAAAATAAATTATACTTTTCAGCCAATGCGCGTAATTCAAATTTATTAGCAGATAAAGAATAATTATTATCTAACTGGATATCTGTGATATCTTGTTTCTCACTATGTAATATTCCGTCTATATCCAAACGCATTTTCTGACCTATAAGAGACAGTAGAAAGGCATGAGCTTTCAATGTATTATTTTTTGAGTTACTATTCAATGCTCTACGATTTATATAACTGTAACTCAACAAGCCAGCTATATTAGATTTTTGCAAACGATAACCTACTGTTGCTCCAACTGCCCAATCAAGCATAGCATGTGATACATCATATAAATACCCTATTGATGAATAGCCAGAAGCAGGTTTTGCATGAATCTGACCAGCTATAAGAGTATTATTATTGATAAAACCACCTATACGTAAATTTCCAGTTAGTCTTGGTCTTGTTAACCATTTTTGTTCCGGTTGTACTGCCGCAGTAGTATTGTTTATTGATGTTATTGATTTATAATCTCGAGATACATCATTCTCAAGACCTATTCCCCATGTAAAAAAAGGTTTAATATTACTTGGCAATCCCGTACGAAACATAGAAGACAAATTAGCAGTCGAAGCAGATGTAGCAACAGCTAAGGAGATAAATATTTTTCTCATCATGCGAAATTATACTATATAAAAGATTAATTTTCGTTATATAAAGCGATTTTTTCTATGTTTTTATTGAAAACTGACTTAATGTCATTATAGATTGCTATTAAGACAAATACTTGTATGTTATGATATTGTTCGTTAGTATTATTATAGTAAAAACAAACTTTTAATATATAATGAATATGAAGGAAAGGTGGCCGAGCGGCTGAAGGCGCTGGTTTGCTAAACCATTATACGATGTTTAAATCGTATCAAGGGTTCGAATCCCTTCCTTTCCTCATTTTCACAAATCACAAATCACTGTAACAAAGTTTACTATCTTGTGATTAGTTTTATAATATTAATATCCTTTACAGGAAAATAACTTTGTTGATTATCATGTATTCATTAGCGAAATAATTATATCAATGAAAATACTTTACTATGTAAAGCTGCTACTTTTGAATCTTACTAAAAATAATGTATGTATCAGAGAAAAAATAGAACTCAAAGAATACTCATCATACAATAATGTTAATAATTCCAATATGAAAACTATGAACAAATATACAGATACGTAAAATACTAGCAAGGGAAGAATGATTAACGAATAGAGCAAGATATGTTAAAAGCAATAGAAATCAATATTGTATAGAATATGAATGATATTTTAAGTATTTAAAATGTTGTATATAGAAAAAATCCATCAACAATTATATATAAATTATTTCATACAATGCATTTTTTAACATATAAGTACAATGATCAATATGTCTACACTTCTCAATATTTATTTTATCAGAATTGGATTGAGCAATTAATTATGAATGTAATGGTGATTTAAAATTATAGGCTGTAGCTTTGCTTTATTATCTTTAATGACAATCAATTAACAACATGATGTTTTGATGTCCAAAAGATTAAAAATCTTCATTTCACGTTTAGCACTAGCTTCGCTATCAGAACCATGTATTACGTTATACATTTTCATGGTCTTGTCTCCGTACAGATTTCTAATTGTACCATGATCAGCATCAGCAGAATTGGTAGCACCCATGACTACACGTAAGTGTGTTATAGCATCTTCTCTTTCTAATACTAATAGTACGACAGGATGACTAGACATGAAATCGCGTATTTCACCAAAGAAATGTTTTGCGCTGTGTTCTACATATAATTCATTAATCTCATCTAAAGTTAATGCGCGATACATTAATTTTGTAATCTTAAAGCCTTGAGCGCTTAAATATGTTAATACATCTAATGTAAGACCTTTTTTTACAGCATCAGGTTTGATAATAGCAAAAGTTTTTTGTATAGCTTTATGGAATGTCATTTGTACTCCTATATAAAATATAGGCTTATTAATTCTAAAAAGCAATAGATGGTTTGTAAAATGCAATACTTATGCTACAATATCTAGTGTCAATTAAATTATTATATTGTATTTTGTTATTCAATCAGACTCATGCAGCTCAGAAGATAACTATTACGAAACGGCAATCTCTTAAAACAAGAGTACAAGAAAAATATAATTCGGCAAAACGATTCATAGTGCATAATCCTACCATAATACTTCTAGGAGTAAGCGTTATTCTTAATTTAGCGTTGATAGCATGGATGACAAGTAAGTATTTTCAGACTAAGAACAAGCCGTGTGAGATGGACTTAGCAAAACTACATCTACAGAATGCTAGGTTAAGCAAGGAGAATAGCTTGTTAAAACAGAGTATGCATATGTTACAACAGACACCTGCTGATTTACAGACATCAGGCAAAACAGACGTAAACAAGCGCATGGAGCAAGAAAAGGCAAGCCTCAGACAGGAAAATGCTGATTCAAAAAAGAAGATTGATGCGTTAAACAAGCAGATTGATGAGTTAAACAACAACAAAACAAGCATAGAACACAACATGAATCAAGCAAACGCACAGCACACGAATGAGAAGGATGCGTTAAACAAGCAGATTGATGAGTTAAACAAGAAGATTGGTGAGTTACAGGAGTTAAACAAGAAGATTGGTGAGTTACAGGAATTAATCAAAGTAAAAACAAGAGTAGAAAACAACATGAATCAAGCAAACGCACAGCACATACATGAAAAGGGTGAGTTAAACAAGAAGATTGGTGAGTTAAACACGGAGATTGGTGAGTTAAACAAGGAGATTATTAACTTACGGATAAATAATCATGTTGCAACATTAAATAAAAACAAGAAGGCAACAAGTAACGCAGTCACTACAAGAACAACAAGCAACAATGACAACAGGCAACAAGGAACAAAGTCACTACAAGAACAACAGACAACAAGGAACGCAGTCACTACAAGAACAACAGGCAACAATGACAACAGGCAACAAGGAACAAAGTCACTACAAGAACAACAGACAAC
>CAZLVD010000003.1:16939-31149 GCA_964563095.1 uncultured Rickettsiales bacterium | reverse complement strand
GCAACAATGACAACAGGCAACAAGGAACAAAGTCACTACAAGAACAACAGACAACAAGGAACGCAGTCACTACAAGAACAACAGGCAACAATGACAACAGGCAACAAGGAACAAAGTCAAGGAGCTATTTAGAAATAGCAACACAATAAACTACTAAGAAATAATAACATTGTATGATTTCAATATATGTACTATTTGCAGTTATAGTATTTTGAGATATGATATAATATGTATAAACTAAGATTTGCACCTAGTCCTACAGGATTTATGCATTTAGCTAATGCACGTGTAGCTATTTTGAATTATATCAGAGCATTGCAATTGAAGAAAACTGATAATGTATCTTTCATATTACGTATCGATGATACAGATGTAGCGCGGTCCAAGCAAATCTATACAGATCAGATTATGAGTGATTTAAAATGGCTTGGTATTGAATATGATGAGATATATTATCAGTCACAAAGAACTGATATATATAACGCAATTATTGAAAAATTAAAAGAACATGGATTTTTATATCCAGCATATGAAACAGAAGATGAATTGAAACAAATGAGAGAAAGTATGCTACAGGCAGGTAATACACCTAGATATGAGCAAACTCATGAAAAAACATCAGATGTAGTAAATACAAAACAAACATGTTGGCGTTTTAAAATAGAAAAAACTACTATTAGCTGGAATGATGAGATTATGCAAACGCAGAGTTTTATATATCAAGCATTGTATGATCCTATTGTGGTACGTTCTGATGGTACATTTACATATATATTAGCTAGTATCATTGATGATTATTTGATGAATATTACTCATATCATGAGAGGTAGAGATCATTTAACGAATACTGCTATACAAATACATATGTTGAATGCATTGAATCGAATTTTTAATACCGATAAACGCATTTCATTCGCTCATTTCCCTCTACTCTACTCTATAGATGGGCAAAAGCTATCAAAACGCTCGGATTCACTGAATATAAAAACCTTGAACGCAACTGGAATATTAAATATCACTGTAATGAGATTTTTGCTAAATTTAGGCTTACCGAAGAGTTTGCTGTATGAAGATATGAAAATAATTACTGATACAGTAGATATATATTCATATAACAGAGCTGATATTTTATGCGATACCGATCAATTGTATACCGACAATCAGAAATATGTACAGAATATGACGCAGATGGAAGTTTTAGCATGGATTAATGATTTAAGCTTGAGTCTTAAAATTGACGCGAATGATATAGAAAAATATTGGGAGATTATTAAAGGGGAAATTGGTAATAAGACTGATATAGAAAAATGGTTTGATGTGATCAAATCTGAGACAATTTATGAAATAACAGAAGAAGAAGAAGGCATACTTAGAGATTTCTGTGAGAATCATGCAGAATTATTAGATAATTGGGGAAATATCTTAAATATACTCAAAACTGAATATTTACCAGAAATGAAAATTACAACGTTAAAAGAGGGTATTACAGCTTTTAGACATGCATTAACTGGATCTGATCATGGTCCAAAAATGCATATATTATTTGAAATAATTGATAAAGAAATAATAAAATTAAGATTGAAAAAATAAAAAGTTAAAAAATATCATTAGATAAATGTAATGGTTGAATAATCATAAAATCGAGTAAATTATTCAATGTAATAATAGAGCAATGATTCAGTCATCTGAGCTCTGGTAATTGAGCAAATTTCTGATCTGGAGTTTGCCCAAATTCAAAAGTATACATATCTCTCAAGCATGATAAAAATACACTGATAATAGTAACTATTGTACTAGCTACATTAGATGGCATGTAAGAGCTAAAAAACCATAAACATACAACGCTAGTAAATAAACCTACAATAGCTACGTATATCATAATTTCTGCTCTACGATTACCTCTATGTGTTTTTCTTACTTCAAGATCTCTACGTCTAGCATTTATTCTATCTAGATTATTATATTTCACATAATCATTTCTAATACGTTGCGCCTGTAATTGATATTGAGTCAATAATTCTGCATTGCTTAATATTTTGATATAAGCAGAAAAATCCTGTTCGCCACTAATAGAAAAAGCTAATTTTTGCAATCTTTGTAATAAGTCATTAGCTATACCTTTCGGAAATAACATAGTCTTCACCCATGGTAAAGCTTGCATAATAAAACCTGTAAATTGCATTTTGTTTCCTTCTCTATAATCATTGATTAGCCACGTATATTAATTTTAAAAATATACTCATATGCACTTTGTTGTAGTAGTTTAATCTCTACTGGCGCATCATTGTGACTCATCCATAAAGCTAAAGTAAGACCATACTCAGTCTGATTTAGATCAAAATAATATTGATCTATTTGAATAACATTAATGTGCATATATTCAGGTACAATATATTGCTTAGCTATAGTACTCAATTTCTTATCTGACTGCGTTGTATCATATATATTTATATATGAATATTTATCATAAGTCTTAGAAATATGTAAGATACATTCAAAAGCTGTAGGTATACTTATAAATTCTTTTAATTTATTAGAATCGTATAATTTATACCGTCTAGTAGGCATTAAACTTGTATTATAATCATGATTAAAATCTTGCCAATTCAACATATATCCTCTTTCTATATATCATAAGCTACATTTAGCTGTATATTATTTTCAATAATATGATTTGTATCTATAAATACATGATTATCTGAATAATCTTTCATTCTAATTTTATCTTTATAACGTTGAATATTACGTCTTACATATTCACATATCTCACGCTTATTTAATTTGTTATATATAAGAATATTCTTTTTTTCAGTTAATTCTGATTTATCAATGCTCTTTTGCTCATCTACAGCTACTTGAGCCATCATAGCTATACGTATATATTGCTCATTGGTATTATAAATCACTTCTATATTAGTAATATAACCTACTTTACCAACATTATCTAAATTAAACTGAGATAAATCTATACAATCACCAACTGCTAAATTCATATTATCGCTATTAATAGGTATCATCATATATATCATAAATGCATATAGATAATAATCTACTATCTGCTCCAGTATTTGCAATATATTATTTAATACTGAACTACTATGACTAGCACATGCTGTATATTTATCAAGAATATCTATCTTATCTCTATTTACATTAGCTCTCAATTGTTTCCAATAGTCTGTCTCAAACTCAATTTCTTCATTCACTCGAGTACATCTATATACATTATTATTATATAATACTTGATCTCCTATAGTATACTCATTACCAGGTATCCATCTATCTACAGTCTCATTAACATCAACAAGCATTTCCTGTGTCACGTCACCATAAATATCAATCGATTCTAATTCTATCTTAGCAATTTTATCAGCAACAGGCATATATAGAGCCACATTGCAAATTTCATCTATTCTGATATTATGCTCACACATAACATCTAATGTCATATCTACATCACATGAATAATCTTGAGTATAATGCTTAGAATTGATATACTTTATATCTACATTTTTAATAGTATAATTTCCATACTTACTGCCAGCCTTTGGTAGAATCTTTTCAGTAGTTTGTTTATCTGCACGTATATCTGTGATTTTCTGATGTACGATATACTCTTCAATATCTGTCACATTCCAATATGCATGAAATCTACATTCAAATTTATCAATATATGGATGTATTTGCAAGCATTTGATTGTATATGGATAAAAATTTACTATTTTCTTTATATTATCAGTCTTCTTCTTAAACAATTTAATCTCATCAGTACATCTATTAATTAAAATATTTTGCATATATATTGTCTTTATATTATTAATAAAATATACACCGTATAAATTTTTCTTGATATCTTCCATCATTTGCTCATGTCTAATATTATGCTTAGCTTCAAAATTTAACATATATACATTTTGATTCGCATCATATGAAATACCTGTCCATTTTCCAATCATAAATACATTATAATCAAAAGCAATAATACAAAACTGAGCATCCGATATACGCGCCGCAAGTTTTATTTTAGCAATACATATACAACCCATTTTATGCTCGATAGCAAGATCTAATACTGATGATTTATGATTCTCTATAATATCCAGATATCTTTTCATACAATATATTAAAGCCTCATGTGATAATGCATTTAAAGCCTCTCTAAATACATCGAGTTCAATAATATTATCTATAGCGTTAAAACTCTCATTATATATAGCATTTTCTATTAATAAATCATTATTGACATAAGATTCATTTGATGCGATCATCATATTTTTCAAACATTCAATTTTTCTCAATTGCAATAATATTAACTGCATATTTTCAGCATTATTTAATAAAAAGACATTAATCATATACTCTCCAAGTGTTATTTATTTCTATTACTTATTTTTCTTCAAAGATCATATTCCAATGTATACCTTTATCATCATTGATAATGTCTATAGATCTCAAATATGCTTCTATAATAGGCATATAACTATAAATACCATCATCTTTAGGATCGATCACTGTATCATATGTCTTTATAGCTCTTAAACTTTCTTGTTGTACATGTTTTCCTAAACTGCCATCTTGATATTTTCTACAAAAATTACCATTTTCTATATATTCAAACAATCGTGTTTGAGATTCAATCTCACATAAAGCACCTATATATTCATTAGCAATATAAGGAGCTACTATCCCATGACATTTAATAATAATTGTATATTTATTATGTCTTTTTGATACATGCAAAGCTCCAGCATCATCTCTAATCCATTTATTATCAGACCCAAGAATAAATTGTTCGATGCATTTATTATGCGATATTGTCAATGGTATATTTTTACCTGCTACTTTTATATACATTCATTCTCCTTATTTACATTTTATATAATTATATTAAGCTGCAAATTAATCTATTTAATCTCCATGAAAATTTTTCTTTATATAACACAATATAAGTATTATCTCTACAATGAAACTGCGTAATTTCTTCATCTATAATCATAATTAATACTTCAATTAATCTAGAATCTATCGGTTTGATACATGCTGGAATAATTTCATATTCTGCTCCCTTAGGTAAAATCAATCTTTCTGTATATGTAAGCTTATGCAATTGCTTTACATCAAAAGAAGTTGGTATAGTCTTATATAGCATTCTTACCCCTTATATTTATTGTGATTAGCTTCTCTTTGACATAGCATATTCATTAATATGCAATATATTACTTAATTCATTTGCAGTTAAATATAATTTACGCGATTGACCTTTTTTCATACCTATTATTTGATCATCTGCTGCGCTATGACTTAATTCACCTTTATAATAAGCATATAACGCATCAAATTTACCAGGATATTCAAATAAGAATCTAGCGCAATCAAAAATAATTTTTGATAAAACTACAGGCACAGTATCGGCCGATTCTCCAAAACCAGCTTGATATTTCACAGTATTCATTTTACCAATATATTTATCAGTTAAAACCACTACAGTAGTTTCCAGCACTTTATATAATCTATACTCAGATTCTGCTAGCAATACTCCATCGCAACTTACAGATATAACATGTTGAATTTTTGGCATCGGTAAATAGATCACTGTATTTCCATGCGTCCATTCATATGTTGTAGTCATAATAGTTCGTCTGGTATATTTTTCTATACAAACAGTAGCATGTCTAACTGCCTGTATTAAATCTTGATCATATTTTGATACTTTTGCTGGTATACCACAACAGCTCTTTAAAAGCTCTACATCTATTGGCATACCATATGATTGTTCTATAATTTTCAACATGTTTTTATCCTTCTTTGATTCTTAAATCATCTCACCTACTTATTTGGTAAAATTACCTGAAATATCTTAAACAGCCTGACCTATAATAAATGCATCTGGATCTATTACTTGACCACCTACACGTAAACGATATCCATAACGTATTTCATCTAACTCAAATGCTTCTGTTCTTTTTATAGTTCCATTTTGATTATGAACAATATAATATCCTGATTTAAGATCAGCTAAAATTACAGGCCTATTATCTTGCATTGGAGGAATAATATGCAATGGCTTACCTAATAATGTATATGAATGAGTATCATTTTCTGTACGCATTTTAAACATTTCAGTAAATTGTGTAGAGTTATTAGCTAATAATTTATTCAATAATTTAGCAAAAAAGCCCTTTGACATATACCAAGCAGCATTATCAATATAAGCAACATCTAATTTACTTATCATAGCTAATAATCCATCAATTTCTTTATCTTCAACGATATCTACCTTGTCAATTTCCTTATTTCCATTTGCCGCAGCATTTGCATCATATGTAAAAATACCTTCCATTGATTTCTCAGCAGTACCATATAACATAGCAAAGCTCATCTTAGCAGCAAATGATTTTGTGATAGCATTACTAATCCATTCATGCACAGTATGCTCTGTATCATCATCTAATAAATCACGCGTTATACCAGTAGATGCCATACATGTATTTGTTTTCATTTCTATAGCATGTAAATCTGGAGTTAATGTATCTGCTTTAGGATCATATCCATCCTTGCTCCATTGAGCATACTCATCACTATTAGCTTTATCTTTTATAACATGTATAGTTTTACCTTTAGCTTTAATCTGTTTAGCCCCATCAATCAATGCAAAACGTTGCATTTGACTCCAGATTTCTTGAGAAACAGGTTGATTTAAAAGCACTCCACCATCAGAATCAACTGTACCCATACTTTTAGATTCAATAGCACCTGTTTTCAAGAAACGTTCAAATTCAGCCAATTGTAAACTCTTAATATCCGTCACATTAGAATTCTGCAATGCAGACATAGTTCTACACATCTGTTCCACGTGATCTAATCTTGTATGTACTGCATTATCATTTGTATTGATTGTATTAATTGACATTGATTTGTTTTCCATTTTTTTCTCCATATCCTTGATTTTTGATTCGTTATGTTTTACATGCGCTGTAAAAGCCTGCTGTAAAGCCATCACATGCTCATTATTTTTTTCCATTCCTATATTAGATTGTTTATTTGTCATGATTCCTCAGTTCATTAATTACATTCATACTCCACCAGATATAAGACACATTTCTATTGTATAAAAATTTTCTATATATCATGCGACTATCTCTCTGATATGATTTGTAACATCATCAGTTATTGCATCAAAAGTTGCAACATCATCAGTTATTGCATCAAATTTTGTAATGATCGATTCGCTATTTGCAGGATTACTTACTAAAGACACTTCATACAAAGTCAAATGAGTAATAACTCTAACGTTTTTCCCATCTATATACTCATAATGATATTGATTTACATCAAATCCTATAGAAAGAGCTATAATTGATCTATTATACAGACCAGCTAATGCCTTCTCTCCACCTGGGGTATCTGATAAAATCTTACCTTTTACAAATAATCCTTTATCAGAATCATCCATTTCTAACCATAATCCAGCAAATAATCCTATATCATGCTCCAATAATAATGCAGGCAAAATACCTTCTTGTTTTGCCCGCTCTAATGTTTCTGTCATTGCTCCTGCTCTTACAATATCATTCTTCTTATCTAAAACATTGTACACATTAGCATGTCCTTCAACAATATGATCATTATTTATCTTTGCATTCAATTCAAATCTTTTATACTCCACAATTATTCTCCTATAAATTATTTTAACAATTGATCTCCATCAGGAATTGTGGCATAATCATACATTCTTCTCTGCTCATTAATAGTCTGTATCTTATTATCCATAGATAAAGCTCTTATAGTATGCAAACTAAATGTTAATTGCAAGCCATGCTTCTTAAATAACCATACAGTTAAATCTCCACATATACGCTTTGCCAATGGGATAATTGTATCTTCCCAAAAATGCTTACGTGCTTCTTTATAATTCGCATAAGTAGCTTCACTCTGTGATAATAAAATATATGGAACTCCAAAAGCCTGAGCTATTTCCTTAGCGGCAGACTCTTTATTTTCCAAGAAATTACTCTCAGCAGGTCTTAATCCTAATTCTTTCCATTCGAATTTGGCGGTTGTTACAAGAGATTCGCCTTTTGTATTACCTGAAATCCAATTTTTTATCTCTTCAATATACTGTTCATATTCATCATTAGTAATTCTAGGCTCACGTTCAATACGCAATATTCCACTAGGCCTACAACTTCTATTTAACAATATCATCATTTGTTTATTGATATTATTATATAATTCAGCAGATTTTAGAATGACTTCTCTTGGATTGTCATTATCATTCATACAACTACTACCAATATGCAACATATCGCATTCACCAGTTAATAGATCTCTTGCAATCTCTCGTATACCTGTATCAGTTTTATATATATATTTGCTTATAATGCCTTTTTCTTTAATTACTTCGACTTCACTCGGTTTCACAACTTTAATAGACATTAAATTACCTACACCTGTTTTATAGCAATATACATGTCCATAGATTAAATATACAGTAATTAATTCATCTAAAAAGCTCTCTTGACACTGATCTATATTTGGATACATCAGTAATGAATCAAAAGCAGCATCTCTTTCATTATTTCCATTTATTAAATAGAAATGTATAGAAGAAATACTACGAGCAATAGTCGATATACATTTATAAACAACTACATTATTTTTATATAACTGTTCCAGTCTAATATTACCACCAACAACTATAGGAAATCCAGTACCAGACATCATTGGCGCACGTTTTGTATCATGCTTTTTTTCAGCAGTCGTAAACCAATTCAATATTCTTGTCACTATACATCACCTTTTCAGAGCACTCATAACAATAACATTGTCCAATTTTTACCATGCACATAATCATAGTAAATCATCGTCAGTTTTTTTCTTATGGAAATTGTTTATGAATTTTTTTTTCAGACACATTATTATAAAATAAGCACTCTACTATTTTTGTACCATATATCCGATCATTGACTACTATAACACTTTCCTTTTGTCAAAAATATTTGAATATTTGACTTTATGTCATGCCATTACTCAAAAATGCAACATAATTGCTTTTATCTACTCTAATCACATCATTACAATCTCATGTTTGTCTCAAAACGATAATCTCAATACATCATTCAATTCTTTTCATCACATCTCTCACCTAATCATCACAGTCAATGTCTAACTACAAGCAATACACAACTCTCAATAATCACCAACTAAAAAACCTACAATATAATCTGTAAAGCTTTTTTACCATTATCATCAATTATCTCTACATTCTGACCGCCAGACTCCAACATACTTTTTAATCTATGCGCATGATTCTCTTTCATATTAGTCATTAGAATCATAGGAGGGTACACTTTCTCACATTTACAAATAGCAAAAGGCATATTAATACACTTATCTTGATTTACTTTTGGCCCTCCATGCTGATACAATACCTCCATAAAATTCTCTTCGGTAAGATTCGATGTATTTTTCGCTTCATCATAAGCAATTCTCATTTGAGTAATTTGCTGTACCATACCATACATT
Source organism: uncultured Rickettsiales bacterium (assembly GCA_964563095.1). Taxonomy (GTDB): domain Bacteria; phylum Pseudomonadota; class Alphaproteobacteria; order CAJXXZ01; family CAZLVD01; genus CAZLVD01. Next base: position 21,624 of record CAZLVD010000003.1, on the reverse strand, counting down.
TTAGCTTGCTCAACATATTTCCAACCTTGCATCGCCATCATCATCAAAAAACCAGCTATAATCATTACAAAAGACACTTCTATCAAACTCACAGCTTGTAATTGTTTTTCTTTATTATCGATATATGTATTCATATTCTCATCATTATATCCCAAGAATATATAACTACAAGTTAATTTAATATTTTTATAGCAATATTATCTCCAATGTTTTATCATTATATACATCTATTAATTTATCATCAAAACAAGCATACTGTTCATACATACTCTGTAATAATCTCAAAACACACATTCTACTCTGTACTTCATTATCCAAAATACGATTTGCATCAAAAAACTTATCCAATTCTGCAGAAATATTAATCAAAATCTCCATATTTACATTATTTTTTACACAATCCATCATTCTTACACTCACAATATCACTGGTATTTATCACTATCTCCCTCATATCATTATACTGTTTAATAAAATTCACAATTCTCTTATATACTTTACATATCAAAACAAAATCATCCTTATGTTTTTTCACCACATTATCAATTGCCAGCATATTTTCGCATTTTTCCCAGTAGCTTTTATTATTACATATATATTTTGCTATATCATTATTAAAAACCCGCATCACATTCTTTAATACATATTCTTTATTCAGTCTACATAATCCCTGTTCTGCATACTTGTCATATATAAACTCTATTACATCTTTCAAATCCACAAAATTCATACCTACATTCTTACTATACACATAAAGCATTAATCCCAGATATTTTATATTATATATCATACTCTTTAATCCAAATGGATCTTTAGAGCCTATTTTTTGCTCACCATCAGCAATATAGAAACCTAATAGGGTATCAATAATATCTATCCAATACAAAAACATTCCAGCAAACATTTGTTCATTAACATTGATTTTCTTCTGAAATAATTCAAATAATTCAACATTCACATCTTTAGCATCAATTTCCTCATATCCATAATATCCACCAAATTCAAACAATCTTTTTATAGCCTGCTGTGAATCTATAGAGCAAATATAATAATTATATAAAGCTTTCAAAGCTTCATTATTGACTTTCTCTCTTAAAACAAACGCTCCACATGCTCCGTGTAATTTTGGAAATTCCTGTACTGTTTTACTCAATAAATCCACATTCAACCATTGCACCATCTCATTCCAATTATTCCTATTTATATATCCACATATATCCATCACAGTCATCATTCGCTGCATTCTATCGTACATATTTCCATTTTTATAAGTAGGTAAATTTTTCAATTCCATCACATCAAATGTTTTATCTAAATCGGCTCTATATAAATCATATACATCAGATAGATATGACATACATACTTTAAAAGTAGACTTTGCAATTTGCTCCGTCACAGGAATATTAGAACTAAAAATCAAATATTTGATCCTATATTCATCATATATATTTCTTACCTCGTCATACATAGGAAATGTCTGCATCTGATCATCCAAAGATGCATATACAAATTCAACAGGCAATTTATTCATATATTCATATTGTTTATAGTCTATCTCGATCGTAAATGGATAAATATTCTCATCATGATTAGCTACTATATCTAATAACTTTCTTTGCTTCACATCTAATATCTCACTCCTACTCTTCCCTATCTTCATATTCATCTGGATATACTTCTCCAAATACCGCACCCTATCATCTTCTTGCACCACAATACCTTCACTATGTAACAATTCCAAATACTGCTCTACATGCTCAACATATATCTCTTTATAATTATTTGTTTTTGTCGTATTCATAGCGCGCAAATTAAATATTTCAAATTCTATACATTCATTATCTAGCATTGCTAAAACATTTCTCACTGGCCTTACAAACATTTGCTTCTGACCTACATACCATGTCATTCTATTTTCAGGTAAATACTCTTCAAACATTTTAATAAAAGATGATATAAAATAATCCTTTACATTCATATCTATCTTTTGTACCTTCACATACCAATATTCATTTTCAATATACAATTCTTTTGATAATTGCTGCTCTATTTTATTAGCATTTTCGTAAAATTTTATTACAGGAATACTATCTCTCTCCAAATTTGCTCTCGGACCTTTTAATATAATACACTCTCCAGAAACATAATCATTAAATTGTTTTACAATAAAAATCAAGCGTCTGCTACTACAATATATCTCACATTCACCAATATTTATATATTTCTTATATCCCTCAATATAATATTGCCGTAAATCTTTTTGAAAAAATGCAGGAATATGCTCTACAAACAACTCCAAAACGAACTTCATATACAATCATATCATAAAAAAAGCATAGTATCAGTTATTTCTGCTAAGCTATAAGCTTTATATATTCTATTTCATTATCTACTATCTATCCTAATAAGTTTTCTTGTCTCTCACTAATCATCTTACACTTCAATCATCAACGGACAATGATCACTTGGACTTACTACCTCTGTTCTATATTTCTTCAATATCTTAGCGCTTATATGAGCACATTGATAAGTCAAAATACTATCAATTCTAGCTCCCATTTTTGGCCAACGATAATCATACCATGTATATTCCATACCGAATGGATCAGTTAATCCAAGTCCTATAATTTCATGCCATAATGCCTTTAATTTTTCATCACAAATAAAACTTGATCTTAAAGCAAAATCTGCATACTCATCAGCAGGCACTACATTATAATCTCCAGCAATCAATATTTTATGCGCTTTATTAGTCTTAATATATTCTATCAATGCCATTAAAAACTTCTTCTGTTTATCATACGCAGGACTTCCTACCATCTGTCCATTTGGCACATATATAGAACAGATATGATAATCTTGATACATTACACTTATAAATCTCGCATCTTCTATCTCAGCAAAACTTTTAGTAATTATTCTAGCAGGCTGTTTAGTTAAAATCGCTACACCATTATAACTCTTCTGTCCATGCGATTGCACATGATATCCTAAATTATAGAAGAACTCTGCTGGAAATTGATCATCTTGACATTTAATTTCCTGCAAACAAATCACATCCGGCTTATGCTCTTCTATAAACATTTGCACTAATTCAGCTCTTTTACGAATAGAATTTACATTCCATGATACAATCTTCATAGCAATGAGTATAACAGAATATATATCTATAATATGAAGTAAAATGGAATTTTTTATTATTTCTTCAAATCTTTATTATATTTATCTAAATACTTTGGAGCTTCCCGTAAATTATATCTAGTTAACCATACCGCACATACAGTACATGCAATAGCAATAAGATAAGTAACTGTAGCAATTGGCGTACTTCTTCCTCTGATACGATTATCTATCTTAGCTCTTAAATTCAATCCTACCGATGGCTGCATTAATACTACAGTAATCAATAACATGGATAATATCAAATATACAGACATTATTAATCCATATTGTGTAATTTTAAAAATTCCAAACAATAACATATGTCATTATACATTTTTTCATTATATTCACAATATTTTTCTCATACTTTTAAGATTCTCATCGACATCTTTTCATACACATCATAAACAAACCATACAACATAACATTATATTTATATATAAAAATTATCCACTACACTACATTTCTTATCTCATTATTCCATCGTACACATTTTTATCCAGCATTTTTGCAGCAATATTGTCAAATGACTTCTGATCTATCTCTAAAAATCCATATCTAAACACACCTCCCCATGATGCTTTATTTTTAATAAAGCTCAATTCCTCAATCAAAGGCTGTATCTCTACATGTGATTTGATATCCAAATATTCCACATTACGCCTATATACCATAAATCCATTGCCCATATCATAACTATAAATTTCATCATCTGTAATTCTGCCTACAGCTGTAAATTTCTGATACAATTTCGCACATGTCATAGTGACTTTAGAGGAATAATATATTATATAATCATGCTGCTTCAAACGTTTAGCAGGCGCTACTTTCCCATGACAAAATTGACAAATTCCCAATTTCACACCATTTTCCACATGTTCTTTACATGCTACACCTATATAACATCTCATATCACATTAATGATACTATATTTTCATATTTGCTACATACACACATTCTTCAGATAATTTTTACAATATTCTCTACAATACAATATATAACAAATCATATTAAACTATTAAATGCTTATATTACATAGTAGAACATATTTTTATAATACTCTCCATAATACTAAATACTTATACTCAGTGCTTTTATAATACTTATAAATCGCAAAGAAATATGATTATGAAATACATTAATCTCTATAAAAAAGCTTGCGGGAGCAGGATTTGAACCTACGACCTTCAGGTTATGAACCTGACGAGCTACCAAGCTGCTCCATCCCGCGCTCAAGATTATAATAGCACAATTAAAATAAAACACAACTGTTCTTTTAGAAAATTTTAAATTATAATGCTCTTCTATCTTTAAAACATGTTTAATGCTCTATAATGATATCAAATACTCATACTCTCTCAGAGCGATAGAACATCATATATCCTTACATATCTCTAACTATTGTATTGCGCAGCATGCTGCATTTCTATTGAATGTACTATCTTATTTTGAAAATATTCATTGTTAATAAATATCAAGCACTTTACAATCAAATAACATGAATTAATAATCATTTGCACATCT
>CAZLVD010000003.1:0-16839 GCA_964563095.1 uncultured Rickettsiales bacterium | reverse complement strand
AAATATCAAGCACTTTACAATCAAATAACATGAATTAATAATCATTTGCACATCTAAGATTGCAATATATAATAATCAGGCAAAAATCAGAGAATGCGAGTGAAAATGCATCATTACAGATAGAACATCTTGATATTTTCAAACGTATCTAATTTTTCATATATAAAATTTATCTATAGATCTTTACTCTATTCATAAGTTACACTATCCATATCTTCATATATTTCATTAAAATGATTAACGACTATAAAAATATATCATCCGCATTAAGCCTGAGTATTATAAATCATTGCTTTGATAAAATAATCACGCACTTCATTATCCATATTTTATTATATTTATTTACGTAAGTAAAAATTCAGTTCCATTTTCACACTCATTACCTTGACATTTGCACTCTATAGTATAGAATTAATCTGAAATGACAGTTAAAAATAGCTACACTAAAAGACATGGCGCTCTTGGATTTAAACTCGGTATGACACGTATGCCAGTAAACGGCAAGATGCTCGCTGTCACAGCTATAGATATGTCTAATTGTACAGTTACAAATCACGTTACAGAAGATCAGCGCGGTTATACTTCAGTACAAGTAGGTATAGGCTCTAGCAAATCTATCAAAAAACCACAAACAGATATGTTTAAGAAAATGAATTTACATGCTTTCAAACATTTACGTGAATTTAGAGTACTGACATTAAACGGTTCTGTTGCTATAGGAGAACAAATTAAGGCATCTTACTTCGCTCAAACAGATGAAAAGAAACCTGTATATGTAGATATAGCTTCTACAAGCAAAGGTAAAGGTTTCGCTGGTGGTATGAAACGTTGGAACTTCAAAGGTCTTAGAGCTACTCACGGTGTTTCAGTAACACACAGACATATCGGTTCTACTGGTAACCGTACAGATCCTGGTCGTGTTTTCCCTGGACAAAAAATGCCTGGTCATTTAGGTTTTGAGCGTGTAACTATGCGCACATTAAAAGTTGCTCATGTAGATATAGAAAATAATGTGATTTATGTACATGGCAGCGTACCTGGCAGCAAAGGCGAAGTAGTATCTATTCGCGATGCTATATTAGGATAAAAATTTCCAAGCATTAGCTTGTTATATTCAGATGACTCATACATCATGATACATATATGCAGATGACTCATACAACATACATACACTGAAAGCTATTCAATATATGTTGATATCAGTATAAAATGTTGCATATCCTCTAAATTTATTAACTACAGACTATCACTTTCTACACCATACATTATGATAATACATCTTAATTGCTATGGCTAAATTTTTATTGAATATATTATATATTTATATATGCTTTACATAAAATGTTTTTATCTCATCATACGACATATCATATAATTCATATAATAATTCTCCACCTGTCTCACATCATATCTATATCTCATTCATCTATATCTCACTCAACATACTCTCTATAGCTGTTAATAACTGCACATCATCTTTCTGATCCGGAGTATGCTCTACAATTACATCTGGCATGACACCATAATTCTCCACCTGTCTCACATCATCTCTATTATTAAAACTCTGATAACATTTCATACAACATTCTAATTTACTACTATCACATTTACAATTCGTATGCATTATATCAGGGGTTTTCTTTGTATTTGGATCTTTTGCTTGCAATAAATACGTAGGAAATTCAGGAATAGAAAACTTTCCATTATCAAGCAGCGTAAATCGAGGCATTATACCTATTACACCACCCCATGTACGTATTCCTACAGTTTTTCCCAAATTCAATTTCTTTACAGTATAAGCAAACTCATCTCCATCAGACGATGTACCAGAATCTATCAAGAATACTAATTTACCAGAACATGTTTCGTATGGATCTGCTACTGCCCCAAATTTACTACACATCACACCTACTCTACGTCTAGTCAAAATATCCAAAATCATAGCCGCTACATATCCACCCATATTACCACGCGCATCTATAATAAGTCCTTTTTTACTATATTGAGACATATATTCTTTTACAAAAATCTCATAACCATTATTATCCATAGCAGGAATATGTATATATCCAATCTCCTCATTTTTTGCTGCAACAATTTGCTTATTACCTTGTACCCAATCAGTATATCTGAGAGGTATTTCGTTTGGTAATACCTTTACATATTTAATCAACGACTTACTTACAGATTCTTGTTTATCATTGATCTCCATGCTTTTAATCTTGATCTGTACAGTCTTACCAGCTGTATTTCTCAACACGTACTCCGGTCTAACATTAATCTCTAATTTAATTCCATTAATATGAGTAATTATATCTCCGATTTTACAATCATACAGCGGACTTTTTTCCAACTCATTTACAGACCAAGTACGACCTTTCAATATAGATACAATCCTATATCCATGATTCATCACATCATACTCTACATCTGCACCAAGATAACCTTGATTTTGCATTACACGCTTTTTGATATCTCCAGTCTGCATCAGATATGAATGAGAACTTTCTAATTCACCCTGCATAAGCAAGATTACATGATTCAATTCATCTCTAGTACTTACCTTATCTACTAAAACTATATATTTATCATATAATTCATTCCAGTTTATCTTTTTTCTATTATACTCCGCAAAAGTTTCCTTCATTAAAAACCATGCTTGAGCAAAAATAGCTCTAAATTCTTGAGTAGGTTCAATCTGCAAATTAATTCTACTCCAATCTATTACACCGCCTTTTTTCCATGTCGCTTCACCGGCTTCACCTACTTTCAGCACATGCTCCTGTATATATAAAAAATGCTCCTGATTTGCAGATAATATCATAGTATTAACATTTTGCAGATACTCTACACATTTCTGTAATCCAAAATTATACTTCACTACATTTATACAATCAGGTGTATCCGTCAATTCATACAATAATAATTCTTTATTAAAAAAAGCCAATCCAATATAATCATCATGAGCATTTGGTATTACATAACATCTATTCATAATATTTTCAAAATCTATATCACTTTCCTCTTTCTCTTTTATATCTTTCTGCTCTTGTTTCTTGTCTTCTTGAATACTACCCTCTATAGTATTCTCTGCAGTACTTTTCTCAACCTCAGCATTCTCTTCTACATTTTTGTCTTCCTTAGATATCTGATCTTCTTTTTCTTCTTTCTGCTCTACATCTTCTATATTTAAAAAAGGATCTATTACATCTGCTTGCAGCGTTACTATAAATGGACTAGCTGTATTTTCAAAATGTAACATCAATCTCATTGTATCATTCTCAGTTTTAATATTTCTATTAGATAAAAAATATAAATACTTTCCATTTGCATCAAATACAGGATCAAAATCATCATATAATCCATCAGTTATCTGCATGACTTTTTCTAACTTTGTATCATAAATAAAAATAGCTCTTACTGATAAACTAGTTTGTTTTGCTATTCTATCTGTATACGCTAAATATCTACCTTGTGCCGACCATGAAAAATCTCTTCCATAACAATATTCAGCTTCTATCAATTTTTTGACCTCTCCTGTTTTTAAAGTCACAAGTAATAATTCAGCTCTATTATTTCTTACAGCAGCATATTCACCATTATTTGCTACTTTCACTTCGATAATATGTCCAAAATCATACTCAACACGCAAACATACAGTTCTGTTATTTTCTTCAGTATCCAACATAACAAGCGTTTCTTTTTGACCTATTTCAGTCAGTAATATTTTTTCATTGACATATATAGCATCACCATAATATTTATCTGTCTCACCTATACTCCATCCTATACTGGTATATGTAGGCATTTCAAAAATCTTACCACGCACCACAATTAAGATTCTCTTACTATCATTTCTGATATGACAACCAGACATACAATCCAACATTTTAGATTTATATTCTCCATGATCCTTAATATGTCTAGTGTATAAATGCGCTTTAAATATTTTATCTTTTACGATTATCTGCTTCTTATTAGAATCACCTATTTGCAATACAAATAAATCACCACCAGCTGTATAAAGTATCTTATCTACATCTACATAAAAATGCTCCACGTAATGCTCTGTTTCAAAAGTACATTGCTCTACTTTTATTGCATCATTCGAGAGATCAATTCTACATACATTACCAATACCGTATACATCTGTTAAAAAATATACATAACCATTAGAAATATATGGTCTGACTGCATTATAACCATTATCTAATAGCTTCTTATATTGCGGACTATGCTTATTTTCCAATGGATTTTTCATCCATAATTTACCATTTCTACCACCTTGATATTTTCTCCATTTTGCATACGCATAACCATGTTGCTGCACAACTTCTATCGATCCATCTGTCACATACCAATCAGCTAAACAGCCTGTATATTCAACATTTGCATCATTTTTTCTACATCCATTTTCTAGATCAAACTTTATTATAAAAATTTTATCAATTAATATATTGTGTGATTCATGCGTAGAAGCAAACATAATTTTATCATCTATCACTTGAGTCACATCTATATATGATGAATTGAGACTTGTAATTCTATGCAACTCTCCTCCATTAACAGATATGGTATATATATCATACAAACCATCTAACATACATGTAAACACTATCCATTTTTTATCTTGTGATAAGCATATATTTTTGATATTACAATTTAACTGTAAAAATCTATTTAAATTATACTCCTGCTTCAATACATGATCTAAACTTTTTGCTGTTAATTTCCAAATTGATTCATCTGACACAAAAAATAACACATATTCATCTTGATTACTGTAACATACCGGATAATTTAAAAACATAATAATATTATAACGCAAAAGCATATATGTACAATGTTAACTACCCTATATTTTTATATCATGATTGTATCACAACAGCATATACTGCTCATATCAGTCGTTATAAATTGACTACTATGACATTATACATATATTTATCACATAACATTCATTACATTGCTATTTTATCTCACAGAATTAACAGTATCTTTCATTATTTTCTTAAGCACATCTTGTATTAATTCTTCTATATTCTCCTGCATCTCATTGGTCATAATGCCAGTTTTATGTAAATACTCCGCTACATTAGTATACGATCCCTTTAGTTCAATACTCACCTGCTCTTGAAACTCTTGTATCTGTTGCAAATTCAAATTATTAATATGACCTTTTGAACAAGCATAAAATATCACTACTTCTTCAGGCATACTACATACTTGTTGATCCTTTTGCTTTAATATTTCTACTAAATTTCTACCAGCGGTTAATATTAACTGAGTACTTCTATCCAATTCCGATCCATATTTTGCAAATGTCTTACATTCTTCATATTGAGCTAAAAATAACTTTAATTTCATTGCAAATTTCATAGCAGGCACTTGAGCGGCACTACCAACTCTGCTTACTGACAATCCTATATCAATCGCAGGTCTATGCCCTGATAAAAATTGTTTTGTATTTAATACTATCTGACCATCTGTAATAGACCAGACGTTAGTAGGAACATATGCTGCATAATTACCGTCTTGTATTGTAATAATAGGAATTGCTGTCAGTGATCCTCCACCTTTTTTTTCATTTAATTTAGCTGCACGCTCTAACAATCGTGAATGTAAATAGAATGTATCTCCAGGATAAGCTTCACGCCCAGGAGGTCTTCTTAATAATAAAGAAATTTGTCTGTATGCAATAGCATGTTTGGTTAAATCATCATATATAATTAATGCATGCTTACCTTGATCTCTAAAAAATTCACCTATAGCACAACCTGCATATGGAGCCAACACCTGAGTAATAGCTGAATCACTAGCTGTTGCTACTACAATCACTGTATATATCATAGCATCATTATTTTCTAAAATTTGCTTTACATTAGCTATATTAGATGCTTTTTGACCTATCGCTACATAAATACAATATACAGGCTTGTCAGTATTATGAGTATATTTTTGATTAATAATCATATCTAATGCCATAGATGTTTTACCTGTACCTCTATCTCCAATAATCATTTCTCTTTGCCCACGACCTATAGGTAAAAAAGCATCAATAGTCTTAATACCTGTAGATAAAGCTTCATTTACAGGCGATCTATCAAATACAGATGGAGCATCCGCTTCTATAGGCATCATTTTTTTCACTTCAATTTCACTACCTCCATCTATCTGCTTACCTGTAATATCTACCATTCTTCCTAATAATTTTTCACTAACACCTATATGAGGCACTTCACCAGTACCTACAGCATGAGCCCCTGCAGATACAGAAGCATTATTTAAAATAGCCACATTAATACAATTTTCCGATATATCTTGCACTACTCCGTACACATGTTGTTCCGGGAAAAATACTCTTTCACCATACTGTACTGATGTTAATCCAGATATTTGAGCGATACCATCTGCTACACTAATCACATATCCAATCTTGTGTGCTTCAGGTTCATATCTAAAATCTCTCACTATATTTTTTAATTGTTCTGCAATTTTTTCAGCATTAATCTTTGTCATTGCATCATTATACATCTTTTTCATATACTTAGAAGACTCTTCTTATCATTATCTTCTATCATAATCTCAATATACTTTTTCATGCATCTCCCATATACATCATATATTGATTCTATCATACTATATTTGCTCTAGAGCTTGACTTTAAGGCTTTCGCGTACATACGTAGATACAGAAAGGCATTCTTTTATATTCATACATCTGTCTGAAAGTCCTTCTCTTACTCGTCGTACCTAATAACGTGTCACCAGTAATATATGCACTATCTCCCAATATAGAATGTATCAGCTTCATAATAGTATTCGCCATATCTTCTAATACCGTCGTCTTCTCTGTTGTTTTATCTCCTCGCAGACCTAATTTCACATAAATACACATCACATGAGCCATCATTTTACTAGTATTTTCTTGCATATACATACTTTTTTGTATAAATAGATTATTCATATCCTCATTAATAGCTCACTTATCTATATGCTCTTGCATAAATCTTAAATTCCCATTCAATACAGCTGGTTTTTTACTGAATATATTAATATCTTATTATAAATATCACTCATCCTATGATGTAATTGCATCATCAAAGCTTTATCTGATATCAGACTAACTAAGTCTAGTTGTTTTCCGATCTGGAAGTCTAATTCATTCTCTATTGATAATAACTCATGGAATACAGGCTTAACAATGGTATTTATATAATGTACTTGTATAGCGCTCTCAATACTTGTTGCTATTCATCTTATAGATAAAAATATAATGCTCCTATAATATCATTCCAATAGCATAGTGACGCAATCCATACTGATTTTTACGATTCAGCTCTCTTATCTTTGCATATATAGACTACTGTTTAATCTCCTATGTATTTTCTTTATCTTTTGTTTGCTATTTTGCAATCTCAATAACAGTACCATGTATCGAGATACTTATCATGCATACACTTATTGATCTTAACATATTTGATTATATTATTTATATATACAATATGCTACCATAAATAGACGTGAATATTAATCAATTCTTATGGATCAAGCAAAATCCAGAAATCATATTCTTTATGCATGCATTTAATGCTCGTATCGTTGGCGGAGCCGTTCGTAATACATTAATGCATTTACCAAATATAGGAGAAATTGATCTAGCTACCCCATTTACTCCAGATGAAATGATATATATCGCTGATATTCTAAAATTAAAACATATTCCTACTGGCATTTCTCATGGTACTATTACCATACTTAGTCGACGTTATTCACAATCATATCTCACGTATATTCAAGACATTCTTCAAACCATTAATCAAGATAATTCAAACACATTGTCAGATATACAACAAGCTATCAAGAATAGTTGTGAGTTTATTATTCAGAATTATACTTATATGCAAAATATATCAGAACAAGTATATGAATTTACTACATTACGAGATGATGTAGAAACAGATGGCCGTCATGCTAAAATTCGTTATACCAAAGATTGGCAAACAGATGCGGATAGAAGAGATTTTACTATCAACGCTCTATATGTAGATGTAAATCTTTGCGTGCATGATTTAGTCAATGGTATTCAGGATATTCATAATCATTACATCCGTTTTGTAGGCAATCCATCATTACGTATTCAAGAAGATTATCTACGTATATTACGTTTTTTTAGATTTAACGCACATTATGGAGAGAATAATTATGATCAAGATGCACTACAGGCTTGCAAAGACAATATCAATGGTCTCAAGCAGATCTCTCAGGAACGTCTCTTTGCAGAATTTAATAAACTACTTAAGGGTAAAAATGCATTACTAGCTATAGAAAAAATGCAAGAAGTTAATATTTTTACTACTCTAAATTGGCCTCAAATGAATACTGATCAATTGCGCATTTATCAAACTAACATCGATATGATCAGAGATTGTATTCATTCTTACAATAATCAAAATGCACAAATAATACCATCACATACTACAGATGCGACAACTAAAATCATCCATAAGCCCAATCAAGAAGATGAAATCTGTTCTACAATAATAAATGCAGATGTAACCGCATCAAGGATTAAAGTCAGCGAGCAAAAAGCACGCTCCTATGTATTTTTATCTACATTAATAAAACCTACTTTGATCTCCGAAGCTCTCTTTGCTACATTTCATGGAAATTGGAATGCTCTCAAAATGCCTAAAAAAACATTGCAAACCATACAATCTTTACAAAATAACAATCCAACAACTCTACAAGAATGGTATAAAGCTTTTTATCATCATAATCTAGATTGGGTATATGCAAAAATTCTTATCACTCCAAATCTATCTATAGAGTTCATAATATCAGTATTGCAACAATTTCAAACAGAATTCGCTTTTCCGCTTGCAGGTAAAGATATATTGACTTTCTGTGAAGCCGGTCCTCGTGTAGGAGTGCTATATACTACAGTATTAGACTGGTGGTTAAATGGATTATGTAAAGCCAATAAAGATGCATGTCTGGCGTATTTAAAGACTATATTATAATACTGTAATGAATGATATCTCAGATCTTATATACAATTTCATCTAGATCTCGAGAGATATTATATCGATTATAATCTTGATACATCGATGATTTGACTCCTGTTTATTCTTCATCCTTTTATAACTACTATATATTCTATACATATCATTAAACGCTAAACACGCAGCACTACTAAATATCAGATCATAATATTTCTCTTACTTTTCTTTTTTGCTCATATACATAAATTTATTAGCAAGCAAGCATTTCATCTACCAGACTATCTGCATGAAACATCATGATTCATTTTTATTCTATCCCATTTAAATTTCATTTGCAGCACACTCATTCATTTTTATTCTATCCCATTCAAGCATTTCATCTACCAGACTATCTGCATGAAACATCATATCAGGCATAGTATGAGTACGCTCCATCTTTTTTGAACAATAGAATTTAATCTGTTTGACTCTATCAGTAAAAAACTTCACTATCTCGTCTTTATCTCCATTTGTACCTATATGTACATGCACAGTCTTATTATTTGGATTTAATCTACAACTTACCACATAAATCCATACATTTTTCTCAATATATTGCTGCAATTCTGTATCATACTGTATATACAATGTCATTACAGATTTTATTTGATTTGCTAATTTAATCCGCTTTATATCATTCTTACTATACATTTGAGCATAAGCACTTTGCTTTTCTAAATTTATACCCATGCATTAGTATAGCAAATATTTTTCTACATACGTTATATACGTTATACATCAACGCATGCAATATATCTTCTCTTATTCAATATCATTAATTATTTTCATTATTCTGCACTACAGTCACTCTTGTTGCTCTTAAGACTCTATCATTTAACATATATCCAGCCTGTTCAATTTTAGCAATTTGATTATTTTTCATCTCATCATTCTCTACAGTCTCTACAGCTTCATGAAAATTCGCATCAAAATTATCTCCAATATTTACCTGTATCATTTTTACATCAAATTTCGTCAATACCTGCACGAATTGATTCTTCAACATACCTATTGGTTTCGCTGCATTTTCATCTTTCGCATACTGTAAAGCTATATCAAATGTATCTAAAATTGGCATTAATCCTGTTAAAATCTTCTCATTAGCATATTTCAACATATCTTGCATATCTTTTTTATGACTCTTACGCATATTCTCCTGATTGGCCAATTCTAATAATTTTTGATTCGACAAATCTTGTAAAGCCTTCTCATATAATAATTTATAATCCAAAGCCTGTTCTTCTGAAGAACTTGCATTGTGATTGATATTTTCTGTATTTATATTAGTATTTTCGTCTGTCATATACATAAAATATTTTATCATATTTCAATATCAACTCAAAGCTTTTTTGTTTATAGAATAGTCAGTATTTGCAATCTACCTAGAATTATAATGAAATTTATCAATTTTTAACCATGAAATACTTTAATTAATCATAGAGGCACCATTCATGTTTGAGTATATATTATCCGCATTTCAATTATATCAGTCATCAATTTTTACATTGATATTATTTATAGTATTAGGTTCAGTAATTATTTTTGTATTACTCTTTTTAATTTTAACGAATCATAATACAATATTGAGTAAATCCACAGCAACTCATAAGTTTTTATTATATGTATTTAATCTACTGAATAAATTTTTACTTATTCCATATGATCCATTAAGTACTGGATTATTTAATACTTTTAATGCATTAAAAAAATTACTCCATACATATCAATATAAATATTCTTTACCATGGACGCTTGTAATTGGAAATAGCGATGAAGATAAAGCAAATTTAATCAAAACATTAGACATATACTCTTCAATAGAACCGATAATCAGTAAAGATCAATCTTGCGTATGGAATTTTTTTAATACAGGCGTATTAATGAATATCTCAAGCTCGTTAGTATGTACAGAGACAGAAGGCATATTCTCCTCAGATGAAGCTAAATGGACAAATATGCTGCAATTACTTACCAATCATAGAGGATATTTACCTATGGATAATATAGTTTTGAATATTTCTATGAAGAATATCTTAAACAATACAGATGAATACGCCTCAACATTATCTGAAATATTTTTCAATAAAATTGTCCAAGCAAAGCGTATTTTTAATATGAATATACCTGTATATATCATCTTTACAAATATGGACTGCATGCCAGGTTTTGCTGAATTAGCATCACAATTGACTGAAGATGAACAGTCAGATATATTTGGATGGTCTAGCCCATTTTTACATACTCGTCCGAATAATTGGTTTGAAGATATGTTTGATAATGTATATAATCGCCTAGGTTATATCATTGATAAAGTACTTACAAAACCACATACAGGCTCAGAACAGTTAGATTTATCTAAGATTGCTCTATTGCAAAAACAATTTAAAGATGTCAAAAACAAATTATCTATTATACTTAAACAGTTATCTCATACAGGATATGATGTAGATTTATTCATTCGAGGTATATATTTTACCGGTATATATGAGTATAAAACCCTCTTTACAAAAAATCTCTTTGAGGAAAAAATCTTTCAAGAGAGAGGATTATCAGAATCATTAAGTACGCAATTTTTCTCCAATAATTCTGTATTACGCAGCATACAAATCAGCTCATTTACATCTGCTATATTAGGCGTAATTAGCCTTGGATATCAATATCATGCTACTCATAAACACATAAAAGAACATAAACTGCCATTAGCTAATTTACAATTAATGCTTGCCGCTCAAAAATCACTTGATAAAGTCACGCCTCAAATTTTTGAAAAAGAATCACAAATCTTTTTTGCTGCATTAAATGACGCTAATAATCGTCAATATTCTTCATGGTTATATCCTATCTCACATCTAACATCTCTTGATCATCAGATCAAAAAAGCATTGGTTACGAGCTGTCAACGTGTCATTTTAAATAGAGTACATCAAGAATTTGAAACTACAATGAAGCTTTTTGTAGAATCAGGTCTTACTGTAGATAAATCAGGCTTAACAGATAATCAATGTTATAATTCTGACGCAGTTGCTTTTACAGATTTAACACAAATGATAGATACTGTATATAAATACAAACGCATAGATGAGTATATTCAAAGATTATCACTTGATACAAATTTACAGCATTTAAAAGAAATTATTTTACAATTATTCAACATAGATATTTTGATCACTCCTGATCAAGCAGATGTATATCAATCAGCTATGGCACAGACATATATTAAACCTATCGCATGGACTCAGTATCGTAAAGATATACAGAAAGCCTTTCATGAAAAAGCTAATAACTTCATTGAATATGTGATTAGACCATCTCATTCATGTCATTGCGTTATAGATCTCAAAGCTGACTTAATGAATTTACAAGAAAACAAGGGTGATTTGATAGGTCTTAAGGATAATTTACATCAATCCATCAATCTATTGAATCATATCTTAGAAATCTTTAATAAATACGATACAAGTACATATATGCTTGGACAGTCCTGGCGTAATTTTAAGGAAAAATTACATGATCTTACAGATGTAATTGGAGGCGAGGCATTAAATACATTTGAAACTAATTTACACGAAGCTTTCTTAGAATTGAAAAACTTTATTAGAATGCAAAATCTACCTATCCTTGGTTTCTTAGTGCATCAAAATGAATATCAGCAGCAAGTATTAGGTCAGAAAATGTATGAACTTATTGGATTACTCAATATACTAGCTATACAAGGTATTGCCAATGTAGCTCCTACAAAACATGTAGAGCAAATGACATTAAATATGAATATACAAGCTTTTGCAGATGTAGCTGGCAGTATAGAAATTTTCCAAGATTTAGCTCGCAGACAAGTATATCTCATGGGTGATAATCGTGTATTTTATGAAGCTACATTAAATGCATTAGTAAGAAAGATGGATCAAACATTATGTGTCTCCAAACAATTTACATCTCCTCTTAATGTCGATCAAATCAGAGCTTGCGAAGGATATATCCGAAAATTATTACTCTTCTTATATGCTCAGAAAAATCACCAATGCGTAGACTTTTTACATAAATTCTATACATTACTACTCAATATTATTAGTGAAAATGTACAAGAATCATATCAATTATTACATACTAAGAATTTTTACAGCGCTACATATTTACCAATTACATCCACAGGCTTAAGTCAAACACAAGCTCAAGATCATTGCAAAATTCAATTAAGACATATAAAAAATATCTTAGATATTATTACACCATACATCAGCATTGCTCAAACAATACATGAATTGATTCCATCTGCTACATTAGAACCTATAGTACATGATCTGCTAGATATCAAAATGCATATAGATCAACTTGATAAAAATGAAGGTGATGTATACATTTTACATACAACTATAGTCAATATTTTATCAAGCAAAACTATTTTAGTAGATGTATCAAAAGCTGTATGGACCGGCAGTCAAAGCTATTTCGCGGAAGCATTCCATCGTTTTATAACGACTACTAATGAAATTTGCGATAGAATTAAATATGAAACATATACAGCAGACTATAAACCATTAGCTGAATTCTTCAATGAAAAATTAGCTGGTAAATTCCCATTTTCAGAAAGCATTAATGATCCCGAGGCCGATACAGTAGATGTTATTGCATTCTATGATATGTATGATAATTTTGTAAAGAAATATCCCGATAGAATTCTTGATATGTATAATCTAGAGTCATTATCTTCAATGAAAGCATTTATCAAAAATATGGATAAAGCTCGTCCATGGTTAGAAGTATTAGCTCGCAATGTAAAAAATAATTATTATCTAGAAGTAGAAGCATATAAGCGTTATGGATATGAGCAAAGTATCAGTGAATTATCACAATGGATTATTTCTTTTGATTCATATATTTATGATTTTAGAAATAGAGAAATCGAAATAGCATATGCGCCATATCATCGTATAGATAATATCCTTACATTGACTCAAAATAGCATGTATAAATTTGAAAAAGAACATCAACAAACATCGATTTTATATACAGGAGCATGGTCAGTATTAAAAATGATCAGAGCTAATTCTAAATCTAACATAGGTATGTTTATTTCTACCGACTTGTACGAAAAAGGACAATTGAAACCTACAAGACAATTAAAATGCGGATTGAAATTTAAGCTAATGCGCGGTAGCTCTGAAATTCCATGGTCTCTTATTCCAGCATCAGCTCCAAAAGTATTAGATTATTCAGATATTATTGAGATAGTACGTAAGCATCACAGTTAATATATTGTATTATCATTGTGATATGATGAAGTTTTATAATTATTAGATATATCAGTATCTTCGTCTTCACTTTATTTACAAATATGCTATAATTTTTTTCAGAGGACCATATGAATCATTTAAAAATCCGTTTAATAAGAAGCCGCATCGGTTGTACAGAAAAGCAATTAGCTACATTAAATGGCTTAGGATTAAAAACAAGAAATCAAGTAAGAGAATTAATTGATACACCTGCTATTAGAGGTATGATCAAAAAAGTTGAACATTTAGTTGAATTCGTTGCTTAATATAAGTTATATTACTATCAATCACAATATTCAGATCTGATTCTTTTTTACTGACGCATTCTTCAGTAATCTCAGATGGTACTGTTTCTATAGTCACACAGCAAGCATATTAATCTATCAGCAAATTTATCTCATCATCATGCAAGCTTCTTATATACAAAAATCTATCCTTAGTTCATTCATCATCTCTCTCATAGGCACTATACTCTGCATCATTTCACATTACATACATAAATCTTGAAAACTACACTTGCCTAACATTGATACAGGCTATACAATACATTATGCATTTTTCGCAAATCATGTCTACATTACAGGATTTTTGGATACAGCAAGGCTGCATACTTCTACCTGGCTTTGATTCAGAAGTAGGAGCAGGCACATATCATCCTGCTACTGTATTTCTAGATAGGAACAATAGTTACAATGTTATATATATACAACCTTCTACCCGACCAAAAGATGCTAGATGCGGCAAAAGTCCAAATAGACTCTATCAGCATTTACAATTGCAGCTTTTAATGAAGCCTATTCCATTAAATCCACATGAACTTGTATTAGAAAGCTTTCAATTACTAGGAATACATCAAGATACAACAAATATACAATTCTTAGCTAATAACTGGTCAAGTCCTACGATCGGAGCATCAGGTGTAGGCTGGGAAGTCCGTTGCAATGGTCAAGAAGTATTGCAATATACATATTTTCAGCAAATGGGAGGAGAAGCATTAGCAGAACCTGTCTTAGAATTAACTTATGGATTAGAACGTTTAGCTATGATAGTACAAAATAAAGACTCCTTATATGATTTAACTTGGTCTGATAATAAAACATATGCAGATATTCGTCTGACCGCGGAACAGCATTACGGAGAAGCTATTAAATGCATGGATATTGAGCTCTTAGAACAGGAATATGCATTACATAAAAAGCTACATGCTCGTTATCTAGAAGCTAAATTATATTTAGCCGCATATCATGAGTGCTTAAAAATGGGACATGCTTTTAATCTGATGGATGCCGTTGGTTTATTGTATACTCAACGCGCAAAATATATACAAGATATACGTTACTGTGTAAATAGTTGTTTGAAATTATATAATCAATGTCAAAATTCATAACGCTTATACATCCAAATCTTCAGCTCCAAATATTACTTGACTATGGAAAATCTCAACTATTACATATACAATCAAAGAACACTCTTGCAGTATATACTTCAAATGTTTTATTTAGCTGATTATATTTTTAATAATTTAATAATCTCAAGACAGCATCTCAGCCACTCATCAATGCAGCGCCTCAATAAAAATAAATAATATACAAGGAGATTTTTGCAATATAAATTTAATATATCAGTACTTTCATTCTAAATCATAATCATCACATTTTTACCGGAGCCTTCAATAAGCCGCTTTCTAGAAATGAATAAAACCCATATTTACCTATAATTACATGATCTAATAATTGTATATTCATATTTTCACATGCTTGTTTTAAGAGTAATGTGCCATCTATATCAGCTTTCGAAGGATTTGCATCTCCTGTAGGATGATTATGTACTAAAATAATTGAGCTAGCACCTAATTCCAGAGCTCTTTTGACTATATTTCTAGAATATAATGACACCTGATCAGTCGTACCTTCTTGCTGCACTTCATCAAGCATTAAATAATAACGCGTATTCAGAAATAACACTCTAAATTGCTCATGAATCAAATAAGCCATATTAACTTTTAAATATTCTACAACTTTATCATGACTACTCATTAGAGATTGCATTTTTAAATCATCCTTCAAAATTCTACTCACTAATTCACGTAAAATATGCATATATACACATGCTTGCTCACCTAAGCCACCGATTTGATTCAACAGATATCTATCCGAACAAATAATACTTCTTAATGTTTTAAAATTCTTGAGCAGATTTTTAGCTATTGGCTTTACGTCTTTTCTTGGTATCGCAGCATATAGTATCAATTCTAAGATTTCATAATCAGGTAAACTCTC
Organism: uncultured Rickettsiales bacterium; assembly: GCA_964563095.1. Taxonomy (GTDB): domain Bacteria; phylum Pseudomonadota; class Alphaproteobacteria; order CAJXXZ01; family CAZLVD01; genus CAZLVD01. The sequence continues at coordinate 247 of CAZLVD010000003.1, read as the reverse complement.
TGGAGCCTTCAAAAATCTTTCTTTTAATCTAGAACGATGTCCTTTTGCAAGCTCATCTGACATACACATTATTATACGCATTTTCCGATAAAATGAAAGTTCTTGTAGTCAAATAATTATAATTGCACTACGAATTAATTATTCTAGGGAGCCACTGTAGTAGTAGGTTCAGCTGTTGTAGGTTCAACTGTAGTAGTAGTTACAGGAGCATTAGTTGTTGGAGCCTCTGTTGTTGTAGTTACAGGAG
>CAZLVD010000002.1:117980-120081 GCA_964563095.1 uncultured Rickettsiales bacterium | reverse complement strand
AAACATATTATATTAGATATTGTTTGAAAAGGATATAAAAAATTACCAGAAAATGTAGTATTTATAGGGCAGCTTGCAAATAATTGCATTGCAATATTTAAAGGATATACAGTCATGCCTGCATCCGTCACATATCCACTATTATTACGCGCAGTAAAAACAATTAAATCCCTGTATGAACTGTTTATAACTTTAAGTTTAGCTAGCGTATAGATATTATGATTATAAGGATCCACAGGCTGTGTATTATTGTAATATAGATATGCTGTATAATTATTGACTGTCACATTATAAATCGATGTTTCATTAGCATCACGCAACATATCATTAAATTCATATACATCCACTACATATATATTTCTAGGAGCAGCATATGTTAATTTATATCTAAATGGATTAAATGGATAGGATTTTGTTGTATATGAATGACTTTTTGTCCGGCTAAATGTTACACTTCTTGATAAGCTTGGTGACAAGGATAAGCTTAGGCTATCTGTATCATGATCTGTTACACTTCTCGATAAATTTTGTGATAAAGATAAGCTTAGACTATCTGTATCATGATCTGTTACACTTCTCGATAAATTTTGTGATAAAGATAAGCTTAGGCTAGCAGTCATAGATCTGCTATCAAAGACTGTCCATGATACTGTCGATGACCAGGATGAAAATGACCGACTGAATCTACTTACAGTACTAGATAATCTTAATGAAGATGTATTGCTGATATCATGACTAGCTGAAGGACTTGCAGTCCAACTATTAGACATTGTTACATTTCCAGAGTACGTCTTAGATCCTGTAATATACGCTGATAATGTACTATTATTAGTATTACTATATGATGCAGTGATTAATATTGAGTTTGTATTATTCATTCTTCTAGATGCTGTCAACATAGCAGTAGGTGATTTGATAGTTTTGGATAATGCATATGTTGATGAATAAGATTCTAACAATGAAAGACTTATACTTAATGATTGAGTATAAGCACTCCTCAGCGAAGCACTTTTTGTTATATCCAGACTCTCAGATGTCATTCTTATTACGCTTTTGGAAGCAGATGAAAGAGTAGCTGTAACACTATTTGTGCGTTGCAAATCAGTAGTCATTGTTTTTGAAGAACGTGCAGAATGACTAGATGTATGAGTAATATCTGTATCTACAGTGCCTGTTGTTGTAAGCCCGCTTCTATTGCTCACTGTATATGTGCCAATGCTAGCAGAATATGTCTTAGATACATCAGTATTACTTCTAGTATACGTAGCGATCTTATACTGTCCATTACTGGAAGCGCAATATGCAAATTGATGATTCTGCAACTGATCTAATGATATAGGCTGACTTGGATTGCAATCTAAATAACACTGTATGTCATATACTCTTCTTCTTAACATACTGAATAATTCATGATGATTTACTATGAGATTACACTTTTCAGTATCCGTTATCATTAAAGACATTTCGGAGTTATCTGATGAGATAGTTGTACAATTCACACTATTAGTATCAATCACAGACAGATTGCTGTATGTAATAATACGTTTAGGTATAGCTGATACCGCATCTCTACCATATATCACATCATTTTCACGTACAAAGATTGTTTTATTTTGACTCACTAGATTATTTATATTAAAACTACCCGTATATATAGAATGATCTAAAGAATTTAATCGGACTATTTGATTGTGCATATCAATCATATTAAAAGCCGACGCATCTACTGTACCGGTTACAAACTTCGATAAAGATACTTGATAACAAAGAGCTAAGAAATTTACACACATTACTAATTCAGACATATGTTGCTTGCAATATCCTATTCCAGCTGCTGTTAATACATTGATTTGATCGGCAGTACAATGATTCAAGACAGTACCTACAGCATTTCCATAACATGTAGCAGAATAGTTATTATGCAATATACATGTATTTGTAGGCGCTTCGACTGTATCATTGTACTTGAGATATAAAACCATACTTATGCATGCAATTGTTACTAATGCTATTAACAGAGCAACGCATAGACATACCAAGATTATACGTTTTGTACCACTCAAGTATTGTGTTGAGAATAATCCCTGCATGAATTGCCTAA
>CAZLVD010000002.1:107745-117880 GCA_964563095.1 uncultured Rickettsiales bacterium | reverse complement strand
CGTTTTGTACCACTCAAGTATTGTGTTGAGAATAATCCCTGCATGAATTGCCTAATGTTATCGACAGCGCGCTTATTCCACGATTGCTTCTTAGATTGCATGAAATTCATTATACAGATAAATTCCGATAATCTATTTAAGTCAGTAGAATTAGAATCAGATTGCACATCCACATCAATAACATCAATACTGACTTCATTAACAGCATGCATAGACATAGTTGCAATTATTAGCGATAGATATCTAGACATAATATTGTTTAAGTATAACAATATTCAGTTAATATCAAATTAATCTATTTATATATATCAGATTAATGTCAATTCTAGGATGAATACTGTCTGTTAGTAATAATAAGCGTAACCAGCAGCATGCACAATTTTATTACGATGATCTCTATAATTGCCATTACCGTCAGTAAAAATCAATACATCGCCCTCACCAAGATTTCTTATCACAACAGCGTTATTTAGTAGATCAAAAAAACCAGGCCTTAAATAGAATGCATTCGCATCCGGCAAATTATACGACATAAGATTAGCACCGTCAGTTGAAAAATATCTAGTCGGATTATAATTATCTGCACATACTAGCTTCTTATAAAAAGGAGTGATACTTAAATATTTAATCTTTCTATATATATCCTGATGTATATCAATCGCATAACTAGACTGTTTACATACCGTCCATTCATTATCATCAAGATTTACAGAATATACAGTATTACCAGTCATAGTACTTTTAGCGCTCCATGGGTTTGGACCAGTTATATTTGATGTAAGAAATGCAAAGGCTGTTTGAGTATGTATGAAAGAATCCGCCTCTATATTTGAAACACTACCAAGAGAGTATTGTCTTAGAGACCAATCTATAGCATCATGAACGGTAACGCCACTCATGAAAATAACAGATGCAACTCTTCTAATCTCTGATCCTGCAAATATTGTATTATTCCCATACGGACCTGACCATGGATATCTCACTGGATTATTATATGCATAAATAATATTACTTGGATCTGAATCTAATGCCAATTTATATACAGCTGTACGCTCAGCATCTCTATATTTATTCTCTACATCATTCAAGTATATACTGTCGATAGAATATAAGCCATCTGGAGCTCTATATACTTGATTTATTAACTGCCACCGTGTAAATTGACTATGCGTGTTATACATATCTTCCATGTATACTTCGAGACCATTTTGATCAATATAAACGCCTTCAGATGCAGTAAACACGAACATCTCTTCTTCATCAATCATTTTATCTGTATAGATCTTCAAACCATCTTTTGTGACAGGATTCCCATTTTCATCATGATATACATATATGGTACCTATATTATTGGTTAATTTATACACAGCATTATGATTTTGATCACGATATTGCTCTTCATACTCATATACAGATACATCATATAATGATTCTGGAGCAGTGTAGTTTAAGGTAAAATTAAATGGATCAGCTGTCCTTGAAATACTAGGAGTAGATGTTCTTGATCTAGATACTGTTCTAGATAATATATCTTTCTTATCAGTAGATGTTCTTGATCTAGATAATATATCTTTCTTATCAGTAGATGTTCTTGATCTAGATACTGTTCTAGATAATATATCTTTATTATCAGCTGTTACTGTATTAGATCCAATCATTACATCAGCGTCGCCTTGTAGTGTTCTAGATACATTTAGATTAGCATCATCTACATCATATGGTAGGGTCTGAGATTTAGTATGAGTAAACAACATATGAGCTTTACACATATAAATAACATACGAGTAAGTACTAAATCTATTATATATAGCTGCATTAGTATAAAATTTCATCAAACTACAAACAAAATCAGCCAATGGAACTGCGTTATACTCATCAATACGAGCAGCTTTAAATGATAGTGATTGAGATGTAAGATTAGTGTTATTCTGATAAAATACAAATGGTTTAGCTATACCTGGGATTTTCGAGCTGGAAGGAACTGTCTCAAAACCAGCTGTATTATAACCTATAATAGTATGATATTGACCAGCATTTACAACATATCTACCTTCAACAGGATTGTTTGACTCAACATATAACTGCATTAAACTTGCCTCTTCTGGAGTTGCCATTTCATTCGCTTTTGCACAATATAAATCATTTATATAAGTATAAGTACCACCCCCTATACATACAGCATTGATCCATGATGATGCGGCGCGCCACTTTCCTGTTAATCTACTTATTCCATCTTTAGTCGAGCTAATAGTCATCCCATTACATTTATTATTCTGCACAAGACAAGTCTGTACATTGTCAGTATTACTAGGATAGTAACATGTAGTATTACTTACGCATTCCATGATGCCTTGTAATGTCTCGTAAAAACTAAATACAGATCTTGCTGCTGGCAATCCTGTGACATTATTTAGCAGGATTGGAACAGTCTTATTTAATACACCTGCAAGAGGCATAAACATTCTGAAAATACCTGCGATATTAGTATTATTATCAGGCATGATATGAAAACCATAAGCGATATCTGGATTCTCTACGTCTGAACCTGATTCTGATTGATTAACAATATCTGCTGATTGATTAACAATATCTGCTGATTTACCAAAAATATCTGTATATAAATAAAGCATCAGAAATGGAATACCTATAATAAGCAATGTTACAGTAGCACAACAGCATATCAATAGCATTTTTCTACGTTGATAAGCAACATATTCTTTCTGATGATCTGCTACCATTTCATGTCTCTCATCTAATTGATTATTACTATATGCATTAGTTTGCACTGGAGTGCTTGATACTAGTGACGAAAAATCAGACTGCTGTACGACAGGCTGAAATGTTTTGTTCTGTATGCTAACTGGCATTGAGTTTGTATTATTGATCATACATACTACTAATAAATAATTATAACGCATAAAATATTAGTAACATATAAACATTAATGAATACTTTAATTAATGTACAATTATATAATTATTACCTCAAAAGCATAATCAATGAATATATAGGAACAGATAATAGATAGCTTATACATCAAGATTTTATATATTCTTTACCATTTTTCAATATATCTTTGCTTGCATATATTATGCAGGACACTATAACACATGCAACTACCATACTATATGCCAAGCGCAATAATACAGTATGTATAGGCTCAGATGGACAAATCTCACATGGTAGCACTATCATTAAAAACAATGTAAAGAAAGTCAGAACTTTATATCAAGGCAAGGTATTAGCCGGTTTTGCTGGTTTTACATGCGATTCAATAGCCATTCTGAATTTCTTAGAAGCTACCTTACATCATCATCCTGTACTAGAACGCGCCTGTGTAGAAATGATCAAAGAATGGAGACAACATGTTGGACATGTTAAAACAGATTCGTTAATTTTAGTCACTAATGGAGAAAAAACTTTTATACTCAGTGGAGCTGGTGATATAGTACAATGTGACGATGATATAATTGGTATCGGCTCAGGAGGTATGTATGCATCTGCATCTGCCAGAGCACTACTCAAACATACTGATTTATCAGCGACAGACATAGTGCATGAAGGCATTAAAATCGCCAGTGAGTTATGCGTATATACTAATAATCATATTACTTCTTATGAATTAAAATATTAAACCTACATACTGACACGCACTTTGATTTAATTTGCAATATATATTTAAGTCAGTAAATTAAATGCATTCTGTGAAATTTCAGTTGCTCCAAAATAATATTTATCTTCAGACTTTCTAAATGTCATTTGATTTTTCTGCATGGTATCATACGATCTTACGGCTCTATCAGCTAAAATCAAAGCTGTCTTTAAAATTAATGCATAATAAACAGAATGCTGATTGATCATACTATTCAATACCTTATTTTGACATAATGTAGCTAAAATATCATATGCATTATACGAATCCACAAAATGAGTTGTATCTAATACTTTAATGCCAAAAAATAATCTGTCCCATTTAAAATATTCTATTTGTTCTTGAATATTAGTATGTACATTATTTTCTTCAATTTCAATATTATGACAAGGACAAGGTCTACCTCTTGCATTCTTAGAATTCATCTCATATAATACATTCGTCACGTAAAGCTGACCATTAGCTGAGAAAAATCTGGCATTTTTCAAGACAGACAGGTCTTCTATAGTAGCTTTGTCTTCAACCAAAAATATATTACCTCTGGCATTCTTATTACCATCTATCAATATCTTATCGATAAACTCATACATTGTCTGCTGCTTTAAAATGCGTTTTACAGTAATTTTTCCTGATAATGCTGCACATGCTGTATATAACGCATCTATTACACCTTCACCATTTATAGTATTTTTTAATCTTGCAGCTAAAGTAGTTTTATTAAACGCACAAGCACGTTCTTTAATTATATCTGTAGCTACAACATCTATATGCGCTACAGTACCAGTCGCTGCTATATGACTTAATAAAGCTTCTTTTCTCTTCTGTTCTCTATATGCTGCGTACATTAAATTTGTGTTTCTATTTTGAGCTCTAGATACTCTAAATGGTCTCAGATTTGCGCCTTGAGACTGATTGTCAGTTTGACTAGCTTCCGACGTCATATGCACAATAGCAATAGCTTGTTCACGTCTAAATTTTTTTATCTGAGCTTTCCTTACAGCATCCGACTCATCCTCTGTCTCTACTTGTGCAGATACATTAGATCTATTTGATAATGCATGATGTTCTTCAGATAACACTATCATGACTGTATCTATCATCTCTCCATTATGATTTTCTCTAACAATTACAGGTTCAGTACTAATATCTAAATTCTCTTCTATAATACTGATCGTAGACAATGTATCTGTATTATCTGTCAAAGCCATAGACTCATCGGTCTCATCATTATACAACATAATCATCATCGCACATGCCGCGTCTACAGTCTGAGGATTTGACTGCATTTCATCTACATACTCTCTACATGACATCATTCTAGCTTCTTGTTGTGTATTATATATTTTTGCAGCCAAAGCATTGATTCTGCTTTTTAAAAGTTCAGGATTATCTCTTGCCATCACATCAAATATTTCATGATAGCACTCAATCTGCGCATCTCTATCATCATCAGCTACACTCTCAGCATTATGAGCCACTACATTATTACCGTGATCAACTAAAGCTCTACGTGCATTCATAGCATCCTGTAATAATTCAGCCTCTTGCGTCGCATGATTTCTGACATTTGCAGCAGATGTCATTATTGATAATCTACTTTGCGCACATAAATTTAATAGATTGATATTTAATTCATTTGGATTGATATGCAATAATTCTGATAAAGCATATATATGCGTATGTATTACGCCAGTATCTGACATAATCTCATCATCTCCATTCATAGCTAGCATTTCTAACTTGCTAGGCATTGTTGTCTGTAAATGAAAACTCTTATTATTCTGCTTAGATTGCGCAGAGATATGATATTGATTAGATTGCGCAGCTACATATGTTAATAGTAGCAATTCATCAACTGTCAGATTATTTAATAATTCATCATGTCTATTAATCTCTGCTTGACTCACATCCTGTTCGCATATTAATCTCGCTCTTGCTTGTATATGTTTTAATCTTCTAATATCAGCCTGATAGTGCTCTATATCTCTCTGAGTAATTTGTTGAGTCTGTTCGATAGAATGCTTGCATAATGTATTGATCATTTTTAAAAATGCTCTATGACCTGCTATTCCTGGATTTGCAGCTATATATGCTATATAAATAGACCGAGGCATCATCACAGTACAACATCTCTTACTGCGCGCTGGCATTCGACTTAATACATATGAAGCCATATCACATGAAGTATTCAATAACTGATTTGATACTAAACCAGAATTATATAAACCATGCATCATTGTGCTTCGTATATTATTTTCTAATTCGCTCTGCTCTAGTATTGTTACAGGACTACTATACTCATTGGTTAAGGATTCTAAGACAGATAAAGCTCTTGAACTCTTATATATACTTAAGCCTAAAGATTCATTAGCAACAGATGGCGCAGACTGCTCAGCATGTATCATTGAAGTTGTCTGAATAGCAGCCTGTGATGGATAAAAAGCCTGTGATGGATAAAATCGCTGTATAGATACATCATCTCTATCATGTGCGCTAGTATCAGCCTTAGATGACATGTGAGCTATACTCATTGAAGTTGTCTGAATAGCAGCCTGTGATGGATAAAAAGCCTGTGATGGATAAAATCGCTGTATAGATACATCATCTCTATCATGTGCGCTAGTATCAGCCTTAGATGACATGTGAGCTGTACTATTGCCATCCTGATGCAATGCGTCAGCTGTGTTCACTATACTATTGCCATCCGTAGATAACGCCTGCTGCAGAGGTATATCATCATTCACAATCACTGGAGATTTTTGCGCAACAGTCAATCTTGTTTTATAAAACGCATATATTCCTAATCCTGATGCTGTCAATACCGTACCAATCATAATATTCCGCTTTGTACTATTCCAGTCCTGTTGCATCTTATTCTTAACTCTATTAGTCTTATATAACTTGACAGGTCTCATCTTTATACATGGATTGATATCTGCAGATTGTGCCTGTAAGAATACAGTATTATTGATAAGTGCATATATTATAAAGCGCATGTAAATGGAGTATATAGAATATAGTTTAATATTTTGTCAATTAGACATCACTAGCAGGATTTTTCAAAATCTTTCTCAGTAAATCCAAATGATGAATTTCTTTTTTTACTAAAGCATCTATATACATAAGTAGACATATAACTCTTTCATTATATGTAGTATTTAATAAAGTGATCAATATCTCTCTAGCTTCTTGGTGCCTTTGTAACTTAATATACATTTCTGCACAAAATAATTTAAATATATCAGTTTTAGTATGTACAGCACTTATAAGAGCTTGAAATACATTTGCATGTGTATGCATATCAAATATTATTCTTTCAGCTATATCATTAAATGACGCAATCCAATCATATGTACGAACATAAAACATTAATACATTTGCTATCTCTTCGTACTCTTTCAATTCTAATAAAGCATACATATACAATAACAGTACATCAGTTGCTGCGGTATTTTTTGTGAGATCATACGCTTTCTTTAAATATTGCAATTCGTGATTTTTATCAGCTTTAGCTTTAGCTATATAGATTTTAACTTCAAGCGTTACATCAACCCCTATAAATTTCTTCCTATTCTCGTATACAGCATATGCTTTATCGATACTGTTTATATTTAAATAGCATTCTATTAGATTATTGTAATACCAGGTAAATTCTTTAGCAAAATCCTGTATAGACACTAATAGATCTATAGCCTGCGTATAATTATATCTTTCAAGTAAGTATTTTACTTTTTTATAAACATAGACAGTATACACTGGCTTATTATTAAAAATACTAGATTCATATTCATTCGGCAGATCTTTAGATATATCAAACCATAATAACCAATACATAGATTTATCATTCAAAGTACTCATCAAAGCTTTATAATCATCTTTAGCTCTATATCCTTTAGATTCATTACCAAAATTAATATATTTAGCATAAGATTCCACTGCGGCCTGTTCGTTTTTAATGATTTGATTTTTCTTATATGTATCATATATCGAGAAAGGTGAATATATTATATATTGTATAATTTTATATAAGATTATAACAGCTAGTAATAATGCTAAGATACCTATACATACATGTGTATATGAAAAAGTTTTCTCAATAAATGGTTCAGCTTTAATATATATCTGTCCTGTAAAGAAAAAACTTACATATGCTATCAGTAAGAAGCCTACTACTGCAACTAATGTAATCATGTATATATTTTATCAAGATATCAAATCATTTACAATATACAATCATTATATTTTACATTAAATATTTATTAAGTATGCTTTTTCATCAAAAAAATCACCAATCAACATAATATTTATTACTCAAAATCATTATAAATAAGATAAAAGAGTTAACAATAGCTTAATTTTGTAGGAAAATAGGGCGTTTTTTGATCATTTTGATATATAAAACCATTGCAAATCCCTGTTTTTTCTATATACTTAGCATGAGGTATATCATGACGACATGCAACAAAAATCATTTGATAGATGATATCTCAAAGACTGAAAAAGTCACTAGAACCGAAGCAGAACGCTGGATTAGAGGTGTGCTAGGCGCATTCTCCAGACAATTAGGTGCAGGTAATAATATTATGCTAGTTGGTTTTGGTACATTGAAACTTCATCATAGACCAGCTTCAGAAAGAGCTAATCCATTAGCGCATATTAATCCTAAAGCTCCTAAGAAAGTTGTATCAAAAGCTAAGAATGTTATTAAGTTCAAAGCTGGTACAAAATTAAATGAGATTATCAATAAAACTGGTAAGGCTCATTCAAAAGCTAAGAAGTAGTTTTCTTATCTTTCACTTATACAAATCTATTTGAATGAATAGAATCAGTATATTTCATGTATATTGTATGTATCAGTAATTTTATCATATCAAGCACTGCTACTAATTAATATTCATGCATCTCGCACAGATATGATAACGTGATATTACTATTCATATACCATGACACACCAGAGAATATATAAATTATTACTAATGCAGTATTATATTCTGGTAAAAGTATTTTAAAAGCCAGAAATTATGCTAGACTACAATTAGAATGAATAAAATACTAATGATATGTTCATCGCTTATATACTGTACAGAATCAGCATTTCATTTAGCTCACCTCAAATCATTAGATTATCCCTATCATCAAAAAAAAGTAAAAAACGGTATTTTTGCATCATACATAGCTACAGCTGTATGCGCGTCTTTATCTGGCTTTGAGATTACTAAAAATAATTACGAGAACAAAGCACATCGACCAACTCATCAACTGTTCTTTACAGCATTTGTATTAGCATGCATGGGAACAGGTGTATTATTGCAAGATTATACATCGTATAAATTAACAGGTAAATTTCTAGAAATAACCTCATATGGTCTAATATCTGGCATATTGTCTTATACAGCGATATATCCTCTAAACGAGACGCTAAGTCCTAATTCTGATCCTCAAACAACACATAACTCTTCTATACAGCCTCAAGATGGTACTCCTGTACCTCTACATTCAAACTTCGGTCTAACTCCTGGGCAATCTACCATCCGTACAACACGTCCTGCATAGTAAATCAGCATCCATCGCAAGACATCAGGATTTATCTCTACATCATCTCACGTATTCAAGTTGTTAACTAAATAATTGATAGTATTATCATCATACAAAACCACATGTTAAGATTTTTCATACAAACTTTTCATGATCTTTATTTTCACCATTGTATTTTATAAGTAATGTGGTATCATAGCTTGTTTCCTCGGTAGCTCAGCGGCAGAGCAAACGGCTGTTAACCGTTAGGCCATTGGTTCGAATCCAATTCGGGGAGTATATTTCAATAAATCACTTTTATATTTTCGATACCATGTTATATTTTTGCTGCAGCGGATATATATGAGTTAAACGTCATTCATCACTATACTATTCAGATTGATTTATAAGAGCAAGTATAATTACTTAATAATAAGCTAACTCTACGTACATCAGTATACACAATGAACTTAGAGAGATAATAAACAATATACAATGCACTTAGACAGACGTGTTTTAATGATTTTAATAAATTTAATATGCTAGGTATACATTGATAAGTTGCTTCTTAAGCGTATTATTTTATGACTCATAACTAATAAGAATGATCCTATTATGAAAGCCCATATTTTAGATTTATCATCTTCATCCCGCATGTGCGCATGTATCATACCTAGTCTGTATAATATACCAATAGTCAATGCAAATGTAGATATGTATGAAATGAGCATCTGTGTTTTAGTAGTATTATTATACTAAAATAATCTCCGCATAATAGACTCTGCTTTCTTCTCATCTTTATGATTTATCTCTGCCTGTATCGAGATCTGTTCATTTGATATTTTACTCTCAGTCTCGGCATACGTACAACTCATTAAAGCTATACGTAATCCTTTTCTCAACATACATCATTATAGTTACAAATGTCATTAATATCTACTATGTAATCTACCAAGCCATTTATCTAAT
>CAZLVD010000002.1:90177-107645 GCA_964563095.1 uncultured Rickettsiales bacterium | reverse complement strand
AATTGATCCATTGTATCATCATGTAGAGCCGCGCGAATGTCCATCATAAGTTTATATTAATATCTACTATGTAATCTACCAAGCCATTTATCTAATAATTGATCCATTGTATCATCATGTAGAGCCGCGCGAATGTCCATCATAAGTTTATTCATAAAATACATATTATGAGTCATCAACAGCATAGATCCAAGCATTTCATTTTTCTTAAATAAGTGATGTATATATGATGCGCTGTAATGTTGACATGTATCACATCCGCATTCCGCATCTATCGGTCTCATATCGTATTCATACTTTGCATTCGTTAGCACTATATGCTCTCTCCAATCTGTTTCTGTTTTTGTCCAAAATTCGCTACGCATTAATGCCGCTCCATGTCTAGCCAATCTTGTAGGATGCACGCAATCAAATGTATCAATACCATATCGTACTGACAATAATATATCCTGAACTCTGCCGATACCAAGCAAATGCACCGGTCTCTCAGCTCTTTTTATATCATGTACAAACTCTAATATCTTAAACATATCATTTTGATTCTTACCTAATGAACCTCCTATACCATAACCAAAAAATGGCAATGAATTCAAATGCTCCACACTCTCCTGACGTTGATTCAGATACATAGCTCCCTGCACTATTCCATACAAACCTTGCGTTTTACAGTCTAACTGCACATGAGCTTCAAGAGATCTCTCAGCCCAACGTTTAGTACGCTGTAATGCCTCGTAATGATATGTTTCTGTAGCATGATATGGAGTACACTCATCCAGCACAAAAATCAAATCTGAATTCAACTGCTTCTGTATTTTAATAGCTTTATATGGATCGAGATATTGTGGAGAACCATTTTTCATATGTTTGAAATGCACACCATCATCTGTAATTTTATGCAAAAAAGACTTACTTCTCTGCTTACGTTTCAATTCATCAGATACACTCCCATATCCAAGACTAAATACCTGATAACCTCCAGAATCGGTCATAATAGGCTTATCCCAATTTAAAAAAGTATGCAAACCACCTGCTTGTTCAATGATATGCGCTGAATCCATTAAATGATATGTATTAGACAAAATACCTTGCGTGTTAGCTGACGCCGCCTGATGAGTAGTAGCACCTCTCAAGGCACCATGTGTAGCGCAAAAAAAGAAACCCGGAGTCTGAAAAGTTCCATGATAGGTATGTATAGTGCCTAATCTACCATCTTTTGTAGTTTTATGCAGCTCAAATTTTAACATAATTCATTTTACCTATATCTACATATATTTGCAATCATATTCATATCAAGACACGCATTCATATCAAGTAAGCTTTTCTATCAATTCAAGCAACATATCTCAGTCAAAATATATCACTCAAAATTTGTCTTGCTTTAACATGATAAAAGTAACACAGGCATCCTAATACACTACCCAAATCATCCTAACAATGTTTTAGATAAACAAAATAACTCTACACTTCCTAAAATATATCCAAAACATCTAAAAATATTACCTGTATTATTTGCTATATGATTCAATAGTTTTATATATTTCATTTTATAACTATATTCTCTATAACGTCCAGTATGTTCATCTAATTCTAATGACCATACAAATATGCAATGTATTAATTTCATCACATCAATTATATATGCAATAGCAAAACTAACTATCATAAACAATCCTAATCTTTCTAACGATATCTGCTCCGTTCTATCAGATACTGTAGAGCATGTATAGATACTGAGTATTGCAGAAATTCCTATCCACAAAGTCTTACCTGTATCTTGCACATGCTGATATTGAAATATTCTACTTATCTCTGATCTAGATTGGATACGCATCAATGCTACATTACCTAAGATTAATTCTCTATTAGAGTATAGAGATATTACACAGCTTGCGCTTAATATTTGATTACGCATGTAATATGCTATCACTATATTGTATAACAGCAAAATATCTCTGATAATGATACATTGTGTGAATAGCTAGTTTCATGCAATTAATTTGAATTATATTCACAAATCATGGTACATTCATCATTAAATACATGACACAATACATATAAGAAAGTATTCGATATCAGTTTGAGATAGTTTTTAGATCAGCAAATATATGCGCAGCAGCTGATAGTTGATAATTGTGCAGCATATAACTATAAATAATTTAGAGTTTTTGCATATACTAATCTGCATTGGTAATATTTATATCTTAATTTTATAATAATGATACTACTCAGTAGAACGTACAACATACAATCTCATACACACACTATACAATCTCATACATATAATTGCTAGATAAACACACGTCATCTCTTAATACACACATCATTTCTTATGTGTGACTCTCATTTTCTCTACATTCTCTGATAAAAATTTATACCATATATTATTACTGCGCGATTCCGATGTAAATCTTTTACAGTGCTCTTATCGTGATTTATGCGAGTTATCAATAGCAAACTTAGCAAACTTTTAATTTTTAATCTACTATATCAGCAAGTTCATTGATACCACTCTACTACGTCCCACTCTGCTCTGTCTAAGAATTTTTCGCATTTCGCATTATTTATTTTTTATCATTTTGAAGGAAAATGCCGAATATCGGATTCGAACCAACAACCTACCGCTTACAAAGCGGGTGCTCTGCCGTTGAGCTAATTCGGCTATGAAGAGAGTATAACATAATGCATATGCTTTGCAATAGCTTTTTTAGCAGAAAATCTGATCTGACCTATATATAAAATAAAAATTTACTCCAATATTCAAAATCGAACACATACTCCAAGCAATATTAATAACATCCATGACTACAGTAAACTACTCAATGAATAAGCAACATATAGCCATTCATCGCCACTCATTCATCCATTTATATATAATACAGTCTTGATGTTATACGCCACTCATCAACAAATGTATCAACATTCCTATATATAAACATAAAAGAAATACATATACTTGATAAGACATACTTGATATATATCATTGCAAATTTTACACGCTTAATATATTTCTTGCGATAATAAATAAGAGTACTTGCACTAATCTATACATCATACAATACATTTATACAGACAGCAATCTACGTCTGTTCTTTCACTACATCAGCTTGGTCATTAACATCAACTTCGTGCAGGCTATGTGTTTCTAGCTCTTGATTGGATACATTTTTTGCTATGAATTGTTATAATAGCAGATTATTCACAAATTATTTATAGAACATTTTTGATTATAATTTTTTATAATTAATATCAATATCTCACATCTCTTATCTCATTGATTATTGAGTATTGAGCATTCATCATTGAGCTCTCACATATACAGCAAATATCCAGATATGACTCATCGCTCATCTAATAATATTACTCATCTCTTCTCTAGTTTTTGCTAATTAATCCTACTTATGCAAATACTGTATTGCCATTTGAATAATACCATCGGGAATACGAGCCTTATTAGCCACAGCAAGCCCATATGAACAATTTGACAATCCTTCAATCAACTTATATTGATATTCAATATGTAATAAATCACTATTATTTGTTGACATATAACGCAATAATATACGATTATCAGTCAATTCATCATTTAAACTACCTAGAGTATGAAAATGTGTAGCGAAAATTGTACGTGCACGTAATTCAGTATGTAAATATTTTAAAATAGCACGAGCAATAGCCTCTCCTTCTGTAGGTGTTGTACCTCTACCAATCTCATCAATAATCACGAAACTTTTCTCCGTAGCATATTCTAAAATATAACTCATTTCTGACATTTCACACATAAATGTAGATTTATCTTCTGTAATATCATCATTTGCACCAAGACGTGTATAAATAGCATCGACTATACCTATACATGCATTTTCAGCAGGAATAAAACATCCCATTTGAGTTAGTATAATAATATGAGCTAATTGTTTCATATATGTACTTTTTCCAGACATATTCGGACCCGTGAGCAACATTGTCAGTTCATTTTCTGTTAATCTGCAATTATTTTGTACAAGTGCCTTATTTTTACTATACAATACAGGATGTCTACCTCCTACTATATGTAAAGTTTTATCATTGCTAATGATAGGCTTAATATAATTAAATTCACGAGAGATATATGCAAATGAAAGATAAATATCTAAATCAGCAATAAATTCACAAATATGTTGAAATGCTATTTTATAATTCTGTAAATCTGCGGCTATATTCTTTAATACAGCTTGCTCTATATCATTCAAATTTATCTGTATCTGTTTATTTTTATAATTTAGATCCTGTAATGCCGCTGTAGTATAGCGCTTTGATGTACTGAGAGTCTGTATACATTGGAAGCTATACGGTACAGCATTCTTATTACGAGATGGTATTTCAATAATATAATCCAAGCCTTGTATCATACGTATTGTCGCACTAGCACCTACATCAGCTTTTACCTGCTCTTCTAACATTTCAATAGATTTAGTAATAGCAGTAAATTCATATTGCATAGCTTGATACTCAGTATGAGTAGATAGATTCAAGATGTTATTGACATCAGTACTAATATGTTTCGCTAGAAATTGCGCAATACTCTCAAGTTGACTCACAATATCAGCATACTCTCTCATAAACTCCATTGGTAAAAATTCGCCTACTTTACATAATCTTTGCATACTCACCAATAAATTCACATAATCTATCTTTTTTTCATGAGAATTATATATACGCACTAAAATACGTTCAATATCATATACACTACCTAAGATTTTACGTAAATGCAAGACATTGTCATATTTCTGCAAAAATAAATCCAGATAATTCAAACGTTTTTCTATAATACTTCTATTTACAAAAGGAGCATTGATTAATTGTATCATTCTACGAGAACCCATTGGTGTTAATGTCTGATTAATTAAATTTAACAAACCAGATTCTTTCTTGCCTCCAGTAGAATATATTAATTCCAAACTATCTTTTGAAGACTGATGTATATATAAGAAAGTTCTATCAATTAAACATTTAGGTTTTTTTAGATATACATGTTGCATACATTGTGTTAATTGAACATACTCTAGCAGTGATTGTAAAGATAATTTTTGCAACATACCTAGAGATTCTATATCCTTAAATACAAGCTGAAAATCATTTGCATACATACTTCTTATAGTTGATTCAAGCATATATAAGCTATCACTCATACGTACTTTAGTTACTTTGAAATGCCATTTCATTTTCATGATATTAATATCTTCTTGTTCATCTAATAATATCTCTGCTGGCTGCCAATGTGATAATGTACTTTCAAGCTGATCTAAGAGAATATTCTGTACTATCAATTCACCTGTAGATAAATCCACTATTGAAAATCCAATTTTGTTATTCTGCATATATATCGCAGCTAAAAAGTTATTTTGAGCTTGAGTTAATAACATTTCATCTGTAAGAGTACCGGGCGTATATATTTGCTTTAAATATCTTACATACATCTCATGTTCATCATCATGCTTTTGTTCATATAGAGCTATTTTTTGATTATTTTTCAATAATCTAGAAATATATAAATCTTTTACACCTACAGGAATACCGCACATAGGCACATCATCTCCAGCATGCTTACCTCTACTTGTTAAATTCAAATTTAATTGTTGAGCCACCTGTATCGCATCATCGAAAAATAATTCATAAAATTCACCGATACGGTAAAAAACTATTTGATCTTTATGTTTTTGCTTTAATTGCAAATATTCTTGAGCCGTAGTTTGTTTTTTTTCTTTAGTCAAAGCAGGAATAGCATAACATAATTTTACAGTAGACAACAAGGTAGATTTTTATAAATATTATTCTATCTTTTTAATATTCTGTTTTTTCGAAGTATTAGACAAGAAAAATTTATATATAAATTATCTTATTTAAGCTACTATAACACTTATTACTAAATGATTTTATATTATAACAATGTCCGATTACCTCTCATATATTGATATTTTGACATAATTTATATTCTGACAACATGCAAACGATACAAGATACTCTTGTCACTGACTCACTCTTGTTGTAACATAAATTAATGAAACATGTGCCTGTAATGTTATCCGAAACTGTAGAATTGTTTGATCCACAGCCAGGACAGATATATATAGATTGTACCTTTGGAGGCGGAGGTCATACAAAAGCTTTATTGGAACGAGGATGTATAGTTATCGCTATAGATAGAGATGCAGATGCTAAAAAATATGCAGATGAATTAATATCTCAAGGATATCCTATCTATTTCTATAATCGTGTATTCAGTCAAATTACTCAAGTACACCAGCAATGGATGTGGGATTATGTCAATGAGAAATATCATAAGCAAATAATTGATGAAATGTGTAACATGTATGATTTGCAGGACTTCAATGAACAGCATATCTCTCAATATCAAGAATTAAAAGCCAAGACACTTGATAAAATGATTGCAGACAACAAAATTCCCAGACCTCAAATTGCAGGTATTTTAGCTGATTTTGGTATTTGCACACATCAATTGCATAACGGACGCGGTTTTTCTTTTCATCACAATGATCCTCTAGATATGCGTATGGGTAGATCTAAAATTACAGCAAAAGAAATATTAAATCAATATTCAGAAGAAGCTTTAGCAGATATGTTTTATTTCTTATCTGATGAAAAATTTAGCAGATTAATAGCCAAGAAAATAGTACAGTATAGATCACAAAAACCTATTACGCATATGCACGATCTCCTGACGCTCTTTCGTGAGCAAACACACGGTATTCATCCTGCTACAAAGGTATTACAGGCTTTGCGTATAGAAGTCAATCAAGAATTCAAAGAAATACATGAATTACTACATGAAATTAGACATATTAAGCAAACAGAATCTATGAAAATTATATGTATTAGCTTTCATTCTGGCGAAGATCGTATTGTGAAAAATGTATTGAATCAATGGGAAAAAGAAAATATAAGCGCACGTAAACAGACACATCTATACACTCCTACCGAACAAGAGATTAAAGCTAATCCACCGTCTCGTTCAGCTAAATTAAGATATTGCATGCGTATTTTTACTGACGCAATTAAATAATCTTCATGCTTGTATTATGTATAGATTCATACTGCAAGCGCATACCTTGCATGAGCATATCTATCTGCCATACCGAGACTGCATCGCTCTACTTCATACTTTCTAATCTGAATTACTGATATACTCTCATAGAATTTTCAACCACGCCACTATACATTCGGATTTGGTAGCATTTTACATCATCTTACTTTCATATTTTATACACATTCTTACTTCAAAACTATATCTGCCCATATCCAATTTTCATTACAATATTTGATTGATCATAATATAAAATCCCAGAACATTGCAATCTGACTATAGAATTATTATCGCTTTTAATAATATTAATAATACGTAAATTCATCAATCTAGTCTCATGCTTCATCCAAAATGCTGTCAGCGCAGCTATCCATCCTAATCTATCTTGATCATAAGCACCAAGCGACAATATATCATGTATGAATTTACTTAATAAATCCTGTAAAGAAAGTTCTACTGATAACAATACATCATCTTTAGTCACAGCAGCATCAAAATCATCAAATCTATCAAAAAATGGCAAACTATATGTAGTCTTTTTGATTATTTTAGCATAAGACACAACCATATATACTATATAATATTCACAATCTATTGATTTTTTATTAATCGCGTACAAAACTTCCATATGATAAAATTTATTTATCTTTATTGATAATAGCAGTTACAATATCAATACCTAATATCAATGCTATTGCTCCAAATAAATATGTAGATGCAGATAGATAAATACCATATAATAATAATATTGATATAACTATATTGATAGCTGATAATACATTTAAGCCTGATAATTTAAGATAGCTAAATGTTGAATATAAATATACCAATGTAAAGGCAGTACCTGATATGAAGCCTACCTGTCCAAAAGTAATAATATTAAATTTCATTAATGCTAAACAGACAATGCTTACAACAACAGATAATAATACGGCAGCAGTAGATTTACCATTTACATTTATCTCCCCTATGAAATCAGGTAGCAATCTTAAATCTGCAGCATTTTTCAATACATAAGCTTGCGCATTCAAAATACCATTCACACTAGATAAACATGATATAACAAAAGCTATCACGAACACTGTAACAAATTTTCCAGCAAAAATATTTACCGCATCATATACAGGTCTACTACCCACAACTATCTCGAATTTCAATAATGCATTTACTATTACTAAATATGACATAGCAGATAATAATGCAGTAATGATAGTACCTAAAATTGTTGCAGCAGGTACTGTAAATTTTGGATTTTCAATTTCACATGAAGGCAATGTAGCTAATTCCAATCCTGCAAATGCTATTAATGATGAGGCTACACCAGATAATAATAAATTACTCTTAGCCATGCAGCTCATCGGTATAAATTTTATATCAGAAAAACTGAACACTCTTAATCCTGCTATTATTATAAAGAAGATTAATGCTATTTTTAATACGGTAAAAATTGTCTGCATACGTTCAGCTATAGATGGCTTATATAGATTGATCAGAGAGATCAAGACTAATGTTGTTATACCTACAGCATATGCAAATGTTTGATTGAAATATAGACCTACTGTATAAACTGTTAATATCTGAGCGGCTGTAAAGCCCATCCAGTGTAAAATAGCTACACGTAGCGACATCATTCTACCAAATGCTTTATAAGCAAATCCAGCAGGACCTCCAACAGCATTCATTTTTGATAATTCACCAAACATCATAGACAATCCTACGCATAACATACCTGCAATCATGCAGGAAACTGGTCCATAGAATCCACTTGATAATGTTAAGACAGGTACGATAAAAATACCCATACCAACCATTGTTCCTACTACCATTGTTAACATTTCAAACAATTTCATAGGTTTACGATTACAATTCGACATGCACACTTATAACATATTCAAATTCAAATAGCAATTTAACTCCCATATCTTTGCTTTACATATAAGCTTAATCATCAATCCTAGAAAATAATTTGAATTAATTATGCTAAAATGATCCATGTTGTATACAACAAAAGCATATGTAAATAGCGCACTTAAAAGTATTAAAAATCCTTATTTTGGATTAAGCTTCTTTATGTATTTTCTCTCATCAGTCTCGATGAACATAATTGCTAAAACTTTTAATCTATATATGCAAGATGCTCATTATAATCAAGCATATGTAGTTTATATCATGAATATCATTACATTACCATTTGCTTTTAAAGCCTTCATAATACCTCTTATAGACGCTCTAAATATTCCTATACTTTCATATTTAGGTAAATACAAATCACTTATAATATATTTTTATACAATAGTCATCATATCTGTATTTGCATTAAGTCAAATCTCTATTGTATACATAAGAACTACTACATGCATTTGTTTAATAGGCTTTTTATTCGGAATATGTATAGATGCTATGGTATCTGGATATTTTAATAATATCTCTCAAGAAGATAGAACGTGGCTCAAAGGCGGACTCATTGGATATAATTTCGGTACATTTTTAGCTATTCAAGGTCCATTATTT
Organism: uncultured Rickettsiales bacterium; assembly: GCA_964563095.1. Lineage (GTDB taxonomy): Bacteria > Pseudomonadota > Alphaproteobacteria > CAJXXZ01 > CAZLVD01 > CAZLVD01. The sequence goes on along the minus strand of CAZLVD010000002.1, from coordinate 98,053 downwards.
TTCGCAACTACAATACATTGGCAGATCATATATAAGTATATTGCTCTCATATTAATCTGCACATTACCTGTCATTATAATGTTACCAAAATGTAATCCTGACGAGCAGACCTTAGATAATACATCTAAACCAAATATTCTTTTAGCGTATAAAGCACCATTTGATGAACTGTATACGCATTATAAATCTCATTTTGTATGGTTACTAATTACTTTGGCATTTTATAGAGCTCCAGATAGACTATTAGGTTATATCCTTACTTATATAAAACGTGAAATATTAGGTACATATATGTATCAAATCATTACATTGATATCAAGTATCTCTATTTTTATCAGCCCATTATTATTCTCTGAAATGAAGGATACACATTTTGATAGATTGATTTTTATTAATCAAATACATACAACAGCTATTATACTATTCGGCATTATAGTCATGACATGGTACAAAACACATATCAATATACTCATGTATATCATGATTTTACTATTTATAGCATTGAAGTTTATTAGACTATTGGAATCAAGTATATGGTTTGCGTATCAATGCGATCTCACTACTCAAACTAAGTATTTTCAGTCTCAATTAGCTATTTTCAGCTCTGCGGAACAAGGATGTGCTAAAGCCGCTACATTTATTCTTTATCCATTACTCAATATCATTGGCAATGCTTATATATTCTTTATTATTGGACTGACTTCGTTACCTGCTATATTGGCTTTAAATCAAATGAAAAATAAGCAATCCTTGTTAACAAAAATACGTAAATAAAAAATATATTAGCTCTTGTTTTTTATTTTTTTTATGATAGACTTACGTCGTATCAGTTTATTTATATCAATTAATCTTATATAAATATACTGATAATCAAAGTACGAAACAGTAATGTCGCTGCTTAGCAGGTAGTTTCTGTTTGCGAAAGGAAGTTACAATGTCAAAAGAATTAATCGTAGGTATAGACTTAGGTACAACAACATCGTCAATAGCTGTAATGCAGGGTTCATCTCCAGATATTATTGAAAATGCAGATGGAAATAGAATTACTCCATCAATAGTATCATTCAACGGAGATAAGGTTACAGTTGGAGTACAAGCTAAGCGTCAATTGTTGACAAATAAATTTACAATCTTTGCTGCAAAGCGTTTCATTGGTACAAAATACAATGATGTTAAGAAATATATCAGCGTGGTACCTTATGGAGTAAACGCAAAAGATAATGGCGATATTACTCTTAAGATAGCTGAAAATAAAGAATGCACACCTCAAGAAATCGGAGCGCACGTATTACGTAAATTAGTTACTGATGCAGAAGCTAAATTAGGTACAAAAATCAAAAAAGCTGTTATTACAGTTCCAGCTTACTTCAATGATGCTCAGAGACAAGCTACAAAAGATGCTGGTCTTATTGCTGGCTTAGAAGTAATGCGTATTGTTAACGAACCTACTGCTGCAGCCATGGCATATGGATTAGATAAAAAAGTATCTGGTACAATAGCTGTATATGACTTGGGTGGTGGTACATTTGACGTGTCCATTCTACATGTAGAAGATGGCGTGATTGAAGTTCAATCAACTAATGGTGATACATTATTAGGTGGTGAAGATTTCGATAATCGCTTGATTCAATACGTTGCTGACGAATATAAAAAACAGTCTGGTATTGATCTTATGAAAGATATTAAGTCTAGACAAAGATTGAAAGAAGCATGTGAAGAAGCTAAGAAAAATCTTTCTACATCATTAGATACAGAAATCAGCTTGCCATACATTACAGCTGATGATCATTTACAAATGAAGATTACTAGAGCTAAATATGAATCATTAGTAGATGATCTAGTACAAAAAACTATCGAACCTTGTAAGAAAGCTTTGGAAGATGCAAAAGTAAGTAAAAGCGATATCAAAGCTGTGATTCTTGTTGGTGGAATGACTCGCATGCCTAAGATTAAACAGGCTGTATCAGAATTCTTCGGAAAAGAACCAATGCAAAGCATTAATCCAGACGAAGTTGTAGCCATGGGTGCAGCAGTACAAGCCGGTGTATTACAGGGTACAGTGACAGATATGCTCTTATTAGATGTAACACCTCTCTCATTAGGTATTGAAACATTAGGCGGCGTAATGACTGTCTTAATAGCTAGAAATACTACTATTCCTACATCTAAGAGTCAGGTATTCTCTACAGCTGCAGATAATCAACCGGCAGTATCTATTAGGGTATTCCAGGGTGAACGTGAAATCGCAGAACATAATAAATTGTTAGGTCAATTTGAATTAACAGGCATTGCATCTGCTCCACGCGGTACACCTCAAATCGAAGTTACATTTGATATTGATGCGAACGGTATTTTATCTGTAAAAGCTAAGGATAAAAATACTAATAAAGAGCAGCAAATTACCATTAAAGATAGCAGTGGATTATCACAAGAGGAGATTCAACAAGCTATCAAAGACGCTGAATTACATGCGGAAGAAGATAAAAAGCAAAAGAGAATCGTTGAAAAGATCAATCAAACCGAACATGTGATAGCAGCTGTTGAAAAAGCATTAGTAGATCATGGATCCAAGATCAATGATGACGATAAATCAAAAATCAATAACTGTTTATCGTCCTTGAAGCAAGCATGCACTGATCGTAATGAAGATGATATTGAGAAATACGCTAAAGAACTAGGTGAAGTAAGTCAGAATTTATTACAGATAGCTCAAGAGGCAGAAAAAACTAAAACAACTGAAGCAAGCAATACGTCAGGATCTGAGCAAGCAGCATCCAAATCTGAAAATGATAATGTAACAGATGTATAAAATTATCTACTGGAAATTTAGTTTCATTTTTATTTTATTATGTTTGCGGAGTATCATAGCGATACTTATATGAGAAACTGCAGATATATGTATATTAGAAGAAACAATATATAATATAATCCGCTGAGACGAATAATATATTTAGTTTATAAAAGCATCATCTTACATACATACTACTTTTAGACTTCTCATCATAAACTATAAATAACATATCAGATTCTGATACAATCTTATTTATTAATCTTATACATTCATTTTCTGCACATTTTTCTTTAGTTACAGTTGCTTTCTATATGTAAAAAATGCTATAATACCGCATGTCAAAATTAAATCAATGGCTCAATCATGTGCGTCATGCATTAAATATAGATGTAAAAGATACAGGAGATACAGCTCTACAGATTGCTAAATTACAGCACGATATTACAGATTTGTCTACTAGACATTTCTCATCTCATAAACATGATCATCATTCAAAACGTGGTTTGCATCAAAAAATCGGTCAGATGAAGAGCTTAGAAAAGTACTTAGCATCAAAAAATCCTGCGCGTCTACGGGCTTTACATACTGCTATAGGCAGAAATAAGAAATAAAATTATTAATATCTTGATGATCATATACATGCTCAAATCAGACAAATCTTCTTCGACATGATTCTCTTGACAGGTATAGATGTACAATGCATTAAATGTAATAAAAATGCTTTGGTTGATATAATAATAAAATACTCTATCAGCACTCATTCCCATAGCGTTTTATCTTCAGATACTAATATTGTTACAGATGAGATAAGTGTTAATACATAGTCTGATATCTTATTATTGTCTATCTTTATTTCTATACTTTAATGTATTACTGTCGAGTTATAAGTAATACTGAGATGATATACATAGTCTGCGAGATGATGCCGAGTATATATTTATTGAGCAATAATTTTCATCCATCATGACTAAGCATATATGACGCATCATAAGTAATCTCAGTACTTTGATTTATTACTACGACAATTATGATTTCTTTTTTATATCTGTTGTAGCTGCAGCCGCTGCATGTTTATTTACACCTCTATAAACAATACGTACTATTTCAGGATATAACATATCTACTTCGCAAGTTACACTATCGCCTATTACAATACTAATACGTTTATTACGCATATTGCCACCGATATAAGCCTTTACTTCAGGCGCACCTTGAATTTCATCTAATTTTACAAAATAACACGTGCGCTCAATACGAGTCACCGTTCCTTGAATTTTTTTAAGATTTTCTTTACTCACATAATATCATACATCATATTCAATCTCTTGTCCATGCATATAAAGCAATCGATTGCAAGCAACATCTACATAGCAGCTATTGCTCGTTGATAAAGAAGCCGGAGAATATTCGTGTCTTATCGGTTTTGAGCACCTTAAATATTATTATATTATCTATCAAACATGTTTGCATTATATGCTCCTATCAAGCACGATTACTCATGCTAGCTACATATACTAATTTTCATACACAAGCTACATATACCTCTGCATCTTCACATTATTCCCATGTTACATACTAGCAAATGTTATAGACATATACTTTATATGTCTTTTAGACAGAAATAGCATTATAAATATCATTCTTAATAGTATTAATATCACGCTCAGCATCAATCTCTATCCATGTATGTTGCTCTGTACATAAATAGTCTTTCAGTATAGCCAAGTTATTCTTATATATATCTAATCTCTGCTGGAATATTTCTGTATTATCATCTGTTCTACGCGATAAATCAGAGGTATTACATTGAGTACATTTAATATTCTGACTATTTATATGTCCGCAATTATTACACATATATCTTGCAGTCATACGCTCTATTAATTTATCATCATTTACTATGAATTCTATGAAATACACAGGGGCAGATTGATTTTTAAGGAAATCACATAGATATTGAGCCTGAGATATATCTCTAGGAAAGCCGTCTAATAAAATTCTCGCTGATCCATGTCTATTTAATTTCTCCATTTTTGATCTCATTAACCGCCATACTAAATCTGCTGGCACAATTTTACCTGCATGTATCAAATTTTGTATCATCGCATCATTTGTTTCAGTTATATATTCGCGTAAAGTATCACCAGCACCTATTGCATGAAAATGTTTTTCTGTTTTTAAATTATGAGCATGAGTACCCTTACCGGAACACGGAGCTCCAATTAAACTAACATACATATCTAAGTATACAATATTTTCAGCAAATTATAAGAGTTCATTTCATCATTAGCAAACTGATTATGATATTATGCAAAACAGATATGACTACATCCGATATTTCAATATCAAGCATGATTATTCTGAGTATATTAACTCTATAATGCAGCAATGCAAACAATAATACCAAAGCTCATTTACTACATATGCTTATAGCATATAGTATTCATCGCTAGGTATATTATTTACAGTATCTATTGAAGATTATCCCGCACATTATCAATTATTTTTACATAACTCTATCTTATACATTATACATTCTGCTGCTTATTACGCCATAACATACTAAACAGTCCATCGTGTTTCTTAGCACCTTTGCTTTTCATGCCATCTAATTCACTATTCTTATAATGATCCTTATTTTCTTGTAAACTAATATGCTTACGGCCTACATACAACTCCATATCATCTTCAAGATCACCTATATTCATTTGTTCTAAAAGCTCATCAGCAAGTTTGTGTGTATGATCTTGTTCTGCAAAATCCATAGATTGTATCTGATCTATAGTATGGAGATGATGATCTAAACCTAGATCTGTTCTTGATATATCGGTTGCTTTTTCTAAACCTAGATCTGTTCTTGATATATCGGTTGCTTTGATTTTTTGTTCAGATATTTCTATAGGCGCCTCTAATACATTTGGACATGAAGCAAATACACATACTTCTACTTTATCCTCATCAAAATTCTCATCAATACTCATACCTACTATAATATTTTCATTATGTGAGCTAATTTGCTGTCTAATAAACTCTACTGCATCTGATACAGCATTTAATGATAAATTCTCGCCGCCTGTAATAGCAATTAATGCTGTATCCACTTGCCGTAGAGTATCTGTATCTATTTCTAATAATTGATTTGTTAATGATAATTCAGCAGCAGTTCTTCCAGCATTCTCTCCAGTAGCTACGCCAACTCCAAATACTACTTTATTCATTCTATTTTTTAACACCATCAATACATCTTGGAAATCTACATTGATCATACCTGGTCTATTGATAATATTTACAATACCAGCTATACCAGAATACAATACCGAATTAATCATATCAAATGCTGATTTTAAATTTGCAGTTTTATTTATATTGAGTAATTGCTGATTCTTCGCTACTACCAAACAATCCACATTATCTTGCATTTTTGTTAGAGCTGCATCTGCTATACGAGATCTATTAGCTCCTTCAAAATCAAATGGACGAGTCACAAAACCTAAGGTTAAAATCCCTCTGCTTTTAGCTGCTTTAGCAATTACAGGCGCAGCACCACTACCAGTACCACCACCTGCTCCAGCTGTAATAAATAACATATCTATATCACCTAAAGCTGCAAAAATCTCTTTCAAACTATCCGTGGCAGCTTTACTTCCTAACTCAGGATTACCTCCTGCTCCATAATCACTAGTTCTATCTGCACTACGTAAATGAACTTTATTTTCACAAATAGATTTATTTAAAGCTTGAGAATCAGTATTACATACCACATATTTAGCGCCAGTTAATCCATATTTAATGACACTATCAATAATATTGGTACCTGCACCGCCTATACCTATTACTCCTATCTTAGGTGTAGCATATTGATAGCGATTTTTTTCATACGATATATCATTATTCCTATTAAAATTACTATTCATTTGTTCTCCAATTATTTTTCTTAATTTTACATGCTACTTGTCAAAAAGCAATATAGTTAATAAAACGTAACTAATACGCAACAGAGGTAATAAAATTAACACATTATTAACCTTTTAATCTTATATCAACCTTTTGACTTATTTTTTTATAAATCACATACTATGCTATACTCTTTTTATGCTATTAAGATTATTCATGATGTGCTGCGTATTAATACAGTCATCTGCAGATTTATATAAAAATATCAAACTTGAAATAGATCATCAAGAATATACTCTAAAAGATCTGCAAGAAATACATGCACTTTTGTCTATAATAGAAAATCTACTTATGAAAAACTCTGAAGATGTAATAGATAAAAAACTGCAAGATTTATTATCCTCGAAGATATCATCATCTGATTTATCTAAATATACATTACTATTATCTATCATATCTTCACAGAATGATAATGCCAATGAATTAGAGCAATTAGAAGCTCAAATGGAAAAATTATATAAAGCATATGCGATAAAATATAATATTAGAAAGAAAAATTTTTACACTGCAATGAAAATACAAGCCTTACAATTAAACTTTAATCAACATACAAAAGCATTAATTGAATCGAAAATTAAACCATTGCAAGAGCATAATGAATATATAGCTTCACAACAGGAAGCATTAATGGAAAATAATGTATTTGGATACAATCTGCATCTTATCGAGATGAAAAAAACTGAAGCAAATTTAGCTTTAATATCAGTCATAGAAACTGCATTTAATGAAAAACCCAGTACAATACAAGTACAAGCATTGTGTAGTAAATATTCTATACATCCAAGTAAAGATTCTGCAAATGGTCTTGGTGTTTATATGTCAAAGTATATTCCTGCTGAATTTCTAAAGATACTAAGCTGTAAACGTAATCTGAAAAAAGCATTCCCCTGCATGCATACTATTATCTCAGAAGATCGTATATATATATACTTCGCTACGAATAAATATTCTAATTCTCAAATTAATCTTGGTAAAACTTTTCAAGAGCAGTTAGCTCAGCAATTATTATTGCAAATGATGCATATAAAAAATGCCAAAGTAATCATTCGTATAAACAAAAATCTCATCCAGTAGAAAATACACAATAGTTACTATGAGGATTTTATGAGTTATCAGAAAATACACAATAGT
>CAZLVD010000002.1:51683-90077 GCA_964563095.1 uncultured Rickettsiales bacterium | reverse complement strand
CTATGAGGATTTTATGAGTTATCAGAAAATACACAATAGTTACTATGAGGATTTTATGAGTTATTCAATTTTTCTAAAACTTTATCGCTAGCTCTAAAATACGCTACTTTCTTAGGAGACATATAAAATCGCTGACCTGTACGTGGATTATATGCCAATTTTGCGCTATGCTCATGCAGACAGAAAGTACCAAAGCCACGTAACTCTACACGCTCATCTCTCATGATCGCTCCTTTTACTTCGTCAAAAAACAAATCAACAGCATCTTTTATTGTAGATATTTTAAATTGTTTTAATTTTCCATGTATTTTTAAAATCAATGCAGATTTATTCATAATGGTATACTACAAGCAAAAGATTAAAAAAGAATTTAGTAATAAAAGTAAATTTGTAGTTTTACATCGAAATATAAAAGCGCAATGAGGTCTCATTATGGGTATTTTTACTCGATATATCTAAAAATTCTATATTATACATAGTATCTACATTCTTCCATTCCAACTCCTATTTAATCTCATCATGGAGATTATTCTTGATGATCTATATTCCAACTATCCACTGATCGATTTTCCAATACACATTCCCATACAGGACTCATATTGCGTAATTTATCCACAGCTACTCTCATTTCATTAGTAAAATTTAATATATCTTTCACGGTGGTTTGTCTACCAAAACTCACACGTATTGAACTATGCAATAATTCTTCTTTGACACCAATTGCGCGCAATACATACGATGGTTCTAAATTAGCAGATGTACATGCTGAACCGGATGAAAATGCAAATTGTCTCATTTCCATCATCAAACTCTCACCTTCTATACCTAAAATACTAATATTTATATTATGAGGGATGCGCTTTGTCATGATATTATTATGTAATGCAAGAAGGTTACTATCAGCTACTGCATTATGCTCTCTATCATGCAAATCAAGATCAGGTTTTAACAATTTGAGAATACTAATGCAAGTATCATGTAACGAGTCTGCTGTAGCCAAATATTGACATATCTCTATAAAATCCATATTCTCAATTGTACAAAGATCAATACGTGGACCATTTAAATAAATATGTTGCAGATCAGCTATTTGCCGCATGAAAAATCCATGTAGTAACCATATACGAAGATTCTCCAGTATCATCTGCTTACGATCAGTACAAAATAATTCAGCTACTTTACCCATTCCTATACATAATGGCACAGGCATAGTACCTGATCTAAAACCTCTTTCCTGACCTCCTCCATGTATAATAGGTTGTATACGTACTCTTTTTGGAGAACAACGCATATATAGAGCACCTATACCTTTAGGTCCATACATCTTATGAGCAGATAAACTCATTAAATCTACATTCCATTTATCTACATCTATATCCAATTTACCCCATGCTTGAGCAGCATCTACATGTAAAAAAATACCTTTGCGTTTACAAATCTGACCTATAGCTTCAATATGCTGTATAGTACCTATTTCGTGATTGACAGCTGAAATAGACAACATAAGAGTATCTGGACGTATAGATTGTTCAAGTGCCTGCAGATTTAAAGTACCATCCTCGTATGTTTGCACATATGTCACTTCAAATCCATTCCGCTGCATGAATTTGATAGCTTCTAGTGCACATTTGTGTTCAATTTCTGTAGTTAATATATGTTTTTTCTTTGACTTCCAAAATTCACATAGTCCTTTAATGGCTAAATTATTGGATTCTGTAGCCCCAGATGTGAAGATAATAGATTCAGCTTCAGTTTTTATAGATTGAGCTATTTGTTCTCTAGCATATTCCATAGATTTTTCAGCCGCCCAACCATATACATGACTTCTTGCATGAGGATTACCATAAATAATATCAGTATGATGTTGTAAATTAGCTTGAATATTAGTTTGAATGGTATCGCATGTAGCAGCATTAATATGATCTGTCTCGGTTGGCTGCATATTATCTATCCTCTCATCTTGCGCTTTTTTTATACTATCATCCTCTGTTTTCTCTTGATCTTCGTATAACTTTATTGTACATCCAAAAAATGGCAATATAGCAAGCATGACATCTAAATCACAAGGAGTTGTAGCCTGATAATCAAAATATGTAGTATTATCAATATCATACTTATCCGCTCGTAACTTATCTGCTATCATATGGTTAATTTTTTTCATATCTACCAAAGTATAACATTATATTATCTTCTTTTCATACCGCATCTGACTAGCAATATATCTAGCGTTATTATTTGTTATCTATCACTTACTTTCATTTCATTCTCCAACATCTCATACTTTTGCTCAATTTTCCCAAATAATGCACTGATATCTCTATCGCTAGTACCAGTTAATATCAAATCACTTACATATTCAGCAAGTAACGCAGTATCTTCCATATTAAAATCACATGTTGTAATACAAGGACTACCAACACGTATCCCAGATGTTTTGATAACACCTAATTTATCGTATGGTATAGCATTTTTATTCACTATAATATTATGCTGAGCTAATAAGGCAGATATTTCCTGACCAGTTTTCCCTAAAACACTCACGTCAATCACCATTAAATGACTATCGGTGCCGCCGGATATAATTCTCAAGCCTCTTTTTTGAAATATATCACACATGATTTTCGCATTCAATAACATTTGCTGCGTGTACTTTTTATAATCCGATGACATAGCCTCTCCAAAACATACAGCCTTAGCAGCGATCGTATGAATCATAGGACCACCTTGGATACCTGGCATAATAGCTCTATTGATTTTTTTAATCAATTCCTCATTATTAGTCAATATCAGTCCACCTCTAGGTCCTCGCAATGTCTTATGAGTAGTACAAGTCATAATATCAGCTTCCATACAAGGATTATATAAAGCACCCCCAGCAATCATGCCAGCTAAATGAGCTATATCCGCCAGTAATAATGCATTCACCTCATCAGCTATCTGACGTAATTTTTTCCAATCTATATTTCTAGAATAACTAGATCCACCTGCAATGATCATTTTTGGTTTATGCTGTAATGCTAATGTGTGCACTTGATCATAATTAATACATTCCGCACCAGTCGCACATACTCTCGCAGTACATTCCGCACCAGTCGCACATCTTGCATTCACACAATAACTTATAGCATTGTAATATGTACCTGACAGATTATTCTTAAAACCATGAGTTAAATGACCGCCACTACCTAAATCCATACCTAAAATTGTATCTCCAGGTTGTAAACACGCTATAAACACAGCTTGATTAGCCTGAGATCCTGAATGAGGCTGCACGTTAGCATATTTTACATTGAAAATTTTGCATGCTCTATCTATAGCCAGCTGCTCTATATCATCACATACTTCACATCCTTCATAGTAACGCTTAGTAGGATATCCTTCAGCATATTTATTCATAAATACACTACCCTGAGTTTTCATAATATCTGCAGATGCTATATTTTCAGACGGAATAAGACAAATCTGAGATCTTTGTCGTTGTAATTCAGACTGTATTAATTTATCTACAATTTTATCAGATAAGGAATTATTAGTAATCATACAACAGTCTAACATAGCAACTATATATCGACAAATTTCTGTAAAGAAATTCAATATATTATGAGCTTTATACTGATCACTCTATTATAGTTATATATGAAATATCTGCATTTATATACTGATTCTAGGATGTAGAAACTTTTTAAAACAACGTACCTGTATAGCTCCTATTACATTCACAATACACCAAAATAATGCAAAGAGCACAGGTAGATTCTTATAAATCAGTATAGTAGATAGAATCATTATGATTACAAAAATCTTATCCATATGCGACATATCTTCTGAAATGATATAAGTACCAGTAAATATTACCATCCATACTCCAAAGTTTATGAATCTTATATTGTATGCAGACCATGGCATTAGACCAAATAAGTTAGTCCAACTAGTATGATCAAGTGCACTCATATCTTTAATGATGCCAAAGAATTGAGCATCTCTGAAACTGAACAATTGACTCATAATATTTAACGGAATGAACCACAACATTTGTATAAACATAGGTATTTTAGCTATACGCTCATTTACTCCATATAATTTATACAATGCCTGTATCTTTTCTGTAGCAATAATTTCTGATGGATAATCACTCTTAATCTTATTTACTTTATCCGCTAATAAAGCTATCATACGAGCATTCTTCTCAGCAATGATATATGGATATATTAGCAAAATTCTCATCAATAATATGAATGCTAATAATGCTACATCAGCACGACCACAAAGATTGATCAACCATTCTATAAAAATACGTATCAAGGCATTTATCCAACTTAACCAACCATGATCTATATTATGCACTAAATTAATACCAAAACGATCTATATGAGATTCAAGTATTTTAGCATCTCTAGGTCCGGCATAATACTCTACATTAGTCTCTATAGATTTATTCTTACAAACCGTACTATCTATAGCTTGATTGACTATAAATATCTGATTATTGATCTTCCACATAGATATGTTCGCACATTTATCCTCTCTATTTCGCATACAAATCAGCCAATATTTCTTGATTACACCCACATAATTATCTTGTATATGCTGCACATGTTTACCGATTGTGCTTAAATCTAATTTACGTGTACTAAAACCTGACTCAAGACTTGTTTTAAAACCTGTTTGCACAGTGTTTTTAGTATCTATACCAGTACAGAATAAAATTTTTATAAGAGCATCTTCTCCTGCATTATGCGCAGTGGTCTTTACTGATATAATACAATTTTCTATAGTATATCGTTGAGTAATGGTAATCTGATCAACTGAGCATGTGTAGAGTATAAAATCATTACCTTGATCAGTAAGAGTCCATGTGATATTATCTAATCTTTTATCATTTATAACAATCTCAGTCCATATCCTATCCAAATTTTTTTTGTTAAAAAAATGAGCATTATCTTCGCTAGTACTCTGTACTGTTGTGCTTGCAATATCACATATAGATGCGTCAGCTGTATTGAGAGTAATTTTTAATGATTGAGTAGCTAATTCATGTGCTTCGAGCTGCATTATTCTCTGCTCACCTATCATTTTATTTGCATATTCTTGTATATTTTCATTTGGCTTAGAGAAAAAAGTCACATATACAAACAGAATCAGACTAAAAATCGCAAAATCTCTTAGTAACTTTTCAAACTTAATAGATTTTGTATCCTGAGATACATCTACCTCTTGATTATTATTAGACATACTATAGTATAGTGTATTTTATATAGACAATCCATATTGCGATTTTGCAGCAATCTTAGATTTTATCATCTCAATATAATCTCAATAATCATCCCTAAAATAATCATCCATAATATCGTCTACTCTAAATGCATGTTCGAAATACTGCAAACCATTATTTGATATACAAATCACATCAAATCTCATGCATGGTAAATTTATTATATAGTTCTCAGTAATCCATATATATGCAGTCTCAATAATACGTTTCATTTGTCTAACAATTAAAGCATTTTCTGGATTATATTTTCTATATTTTACTTCAATAAAGCATATGATCTGACTTTTCTCAGCTACTATATCAATCTCTCCATACCTTGTCTTGTATCGTTTACCTAAAATATTATATCCATGCGAATGTAAGTATTTTTCTGCCAAAGCTTCATACTGTATACCTTTCGCATAACTTGTAAGCATTACTTCTATAGTTATACTATATTGCAAAATCTTATACAAGCATGACAGCTTAAAATCAAAGTTTTATCTCAAATCATTAAAAAACACATATCTCTGCATCATTCTCATTCACATCTGTTTTATGCTACATTAATATATGATCAGCTTGATACTAGGTACGTATAATCAAGATATGATAAATACATTAGCTCATGATGCCGATCAAATCATTATACAAGCAAACAATACATATTCGTTCATACAATCGATATATAAGCTACTCTCGACTACATCTCGCAAAAATAGACTCATTATCATTACAGATATACATATTTTAACCAAAGCACATCAAATACAGATCTATAAATTACTTATCAACTATATACATGAGCAATTTCTACTTATCTCGCATTGTATGCCTATAGCTGCAATAGCTACTCTATGCAAAGTATATCATTCCAATACCATACATCAAGAACATAATATCACTCAATATTTACGTAAAAATACCCTAGCTAATCGAGATTCTATGCACGATGCTATTATGCAGATGGATGATAAAGAAGCTCAGATAGCTATGCAGGCTATAGGTCATTTCTTTGAAAAATGCCTACTCATGCGACCACAGGCGTATATAGCTCTAGATAAAATCTTACTTTATTGGCATCAGATATATTCCGATCATATGTCAGGCTTAATCACAGGCATACAATGTATCAAGCTCTTGTGGATTTTCTTAGGTAAACATTTTTTTGTACATAAGTAGCATGAGTAAAAATTTCATTCTATATAACTGCATAAGTCATCGCACTCTATTACTCACTCGCAAGACTCACATTACTGAGATACATTGCACACAGCACATGCGCTATGCGATACATGACACATACAGCACACATGCTACATAACGTAACAGATTATATTCTGCTGAACTTAAAAACTTCTCTAGTCATCTAATTATCTCTTCTCACAGCGCATATCAGGAAATAGCTTCATAAAACGATTGCAGTCTTCATGAGATATATAACATGAATACACGCACCAGATATCATCATACATTTGCTCATGAGCTCTTGTATGTTTCAATAACCATTGATATGCATCTCCACCGGTATGACATGTAATTTTTACATAGATTTTATCCGTAATATGTTTCTCAATCTGCTGTCTCAATTCATGTATACCTTCACCTGTCACTGTAGAAATCTTTACATGCTCTAATTGCATCCCATCTATATACTGCCTATCCTCGTTACTAATCAAATCTACTTTATTCCATACATATATCATAGGTTTATCAAGTACTTTCAAAATCTTCAACCATGACATGACTTCATTAAGCTGATAAGGACGTATGCTAGCATCAATTACAAAAAGAATCAATGAAGCTCTAGTAATATTTTCTAATGTAGATCTAAATGCTTGAATCAAAAATGGAGGCAGATACGTTACAAAACCCACAGTATCAGAGATAATAATTTTTTGATTATTGTGTAAAATACACTGTCTCAAAAATGGATCAAGCGTTTCAAACGGCTTACTAGATACTTTTGCATCTGCATCTGTCAATTTATTAAATAGACTTGTTTTACCAGCATTCGAATAACCTACCAAAGCCACGGTTTTATCTTTACGACCAGCATTACGCATATCACTATCTGCAGCTAATTTTGCTAATCGTTTTTTAACATCTAGCACCGCATCATCAATCATACGCTTATCTAATTCAAACTGTGTCTCTCCAGGACCGCCGATATTATCGGTATTACCGCGCTGCCTTTCAAGATGCGACCATTGATTTGTCAATTTTGTCTTCTGATGTAATAATTTTGCTAATTTTACTTGCAATTTAGCTTCAACGGTAAAGGCTCTATGATCAAAAATCTCAATAATGATATCAATTCTGCTCAATATCTTAGTACCACATAACTTCTCAAGGATTTTATACTGCAAGCCAGTCAATACATTGTTATATACTATTGCACACTGATCTTCCTCTGTCATGAAAATACGTCTTGATCTATATTTACATTCTTCACAATCGTCTTTTTTAACACTATGCACTTCCGTCTGCGTATTGTCACTATGCACTGCAGTCTTCAGACTACATATATGATCATTATTCAATCGCACAGGCTCAAACTGCGCATTATATTCTTTCTCACGACATTTGTAACATTTGATCATTTCAGCATGTACGCGTTCATTTTCGTTTATAACAAAATCAGATATGGTTTTTAACTGCCCTTTACCTAAAAATTTCTTCTCTCTAGCCTTAAAACTAAAGGTTTGCAGAATATTATAACCTAGATCTGTAAGTAACGCTTTGAGCTCTTCTACAGGAGGAGTACGATAACCTTGCAAATCTACTAAGCATATATTTTTTGTTTTCATCTCCGTCATACTTGAGTATATCTCAATATGTATTTTTTTCTACTAGGCTATGATATGATATATGAATGAGCGCAGTAAATTTTTATACTAAACTGATCAACGATCAATTACTCAATGTAGTAAAACAATCATTTCAATATATTATTGAGAAAAAACAGTTGCATAATCACGAAATATATTTAACATTCGACGCAACATTATGTCAGATAGCACCGAAATTACAAGCTATGTATAAGCATAATATGTCCATACTTATTTATCAAAATTATACAGAACTCATCATCACAAATACTCATCTCATTATATCTTTACAGCTTGTGACAGGTCATGAAACTCTACATATACCATTCACTGCTATTATTGAATATATTGATCATACAGAAAAATTTTCACTTAAATTCACTCCAGATACAACAGTACCGGCAAATCAATCAGTAACTCAACAGACAGAAAATCATACTACAATGTCTAGTAAAATTATTAAACTACATGATCAGTTATAAACTGCATTATAAATCACATGCTCTTAATGTACTATTACGCTTTTTATCATCTACATAGCGTCTCCTGCTATATTAGCTTTTCTATTCAAAAGTAAGCCGTCGTACAACATCATCTGAGCTTGCATTCATCTTTACCGGATGATTCAGTTCTATGTGCTCATTTGATCTGATATTTTTATAATTATATCTTCTGATACCATAATACACAAACACACATAATATGCACAAGATAAAATATTTAGGCTCATTCCACTGACTATATTTAGATCTCATATTACCCCGCTTACTTACTGTATATACATAAACAGGTTTCTTATTCTCTATCATACTCGTGGAACCATACATTATCTGAACAAAAATAGCCAAACTTACAATTTTCATACACTATTATACATGTTTTTATACAAAGAAACAGTATTTTGAGTCTTGATGTCATTTATAAACAATCATATACCTCAAGCTATATTGAAAAGAATAAGTTAATATAGTCGTGTGATTTGCGCTGTTATATCTAATCATATTACTACTGATTTTGTTGCTCTTGTTACTCTTTTCTTTCATCGCTTGCAAGCTTTCCAAATATCGTTGATATTATAGTATCGCTTGTCTCCTGTTAGCTACTTGAGTATCTCGTGCCTCGTACAATGCATCAATAAGCTACTTAACAGAATGTACACTATCAGCAGCACTAGTATGAGTATTAGAACATGACGCGTTAGAAGAATGTACACTATCAGCAGCACTAGTATGAGTATTAGAACATGACGCGTTAGATGAAATTGCTTTTGTGGCTTCTAGTTGCTCTTTCATCTTCTGATCACGCTGACGGCGGCAAAAATCATACCAGGCTTGCTTGCACTTAGTATATAACGAATCATACTCCTTCTGCATACATGTATGTGCCTCTTGCCATAATTCCTCTCTCTGTAGTGTTTTCTGACGACAATTATCTAGATTATTACGGTGCATCTGTAGAAAATCTTTAATTGTATTTTCTATTAGATCTTTTCTGTTTTGCGTTGAATTATAATATAACGAATTACTTATCTCATTAAATATGATCTCTCGCTTATCAGTCATATGTATGAACTTATCAGCTGCATCATCCAGCTGCATGTTATTCACAATCTCATCTATCTCTTTATGTAATTTTTGCTCATCATCACTCTCTTTCTGACGTATATTTTGCTTGATATAATTTGTATTTGATGACATAGGAGAAGCTGAAGTGCCATTTAATTCTCGATGCAATGCTTGAGCAAATGCCTCATCTTGGCTAGTATCAGGTATATTTGGGACAGTGGGGACTGTAGCGGCAGTACGTTGGTTTGCATATATCTCGTTATTTGATGCGTTTACAAGAGTTTTCTTATTATATAAATACGCTATAGATATCACACATATCGTACTGAATATAATCTTTTTGAATATCTGATGCGTATTATTATGCTTCTTCATCATACATTGAGACTTGCCACTCATATTTGTATTTACTTGAGAATGCATTGCCATACAAGATATATAGAAGCTCAATAAGACATTCATCTATTTAGTATACAGTATATTTTCTATTCAAATAAAATGGTGCTAAAAAATTATTGGTCTGATGATAACATGAGTGCTATAGTTCAGTAATTGATATGATATCTGTAATAACAGCTATCTTCTATTATCACAATATATATCTGTGTAAATAACTCTCATGCTTGATATAATATTGTAAGTAAGCAGATATATTATCGTATGCACACATCATACTAAATATACTTATCATATCGTTCATCTGTCATTATCTTAAGTCCAGACATATATTACATATACTCTCTGGCAACTGCAGACTACTATTTCAACTACTTTAATATTCCCTTCACCTGACCTGGCATCAATATACTAATCACTCCTCCCTGAGTGCATATTGCTTTAGATAAATTATCAAGAGCAGGCATTTTTTTAAACATGACCTTAGGCGATCCAGGAGCCCAAGGAGCAGGTACACTCGGAATACATGGTTTAATTGGAGGTACAGGCGGAGCAGGTCTTAAACATCCTCCAAATGGTAATATATTCAAAAATGGTACATGATCCATGATATTTGCTGCCGGCATACCACCTACAGTAATCATTTTAATAGGCAATACAGTCAAAGGCACAGGAGCCACACCAAATGTACACATCATCATACCTGTATTTACAGTAGCAATCCCCATACTCACAACCTTTATGCTCATACTATACATGAAAAATGATTAAATAATGAATAAGTAACATATACACGAGTATTTGATGAGAAAATTACATGCTATTATGTTACTATTGTAGAGTTACAAAATATTTCATAGTACAGCATCCCACATGATGCTATAGCCATCCTACATGCATACGCCATCCTACATGCATACTACAGATCCTGCACTTAGTTGCAAACCATACGAATATTTTTACAGCGATTGCGCCGCGGATTTAATTGCTCTAGCTGCTTTAAAGAGCTTTCTGATAACTTTTTTGATTAACTTGACAAAATAATTTATCGCTCTAGCAATCAAAATTTTATGTACAAGCAAATACTTATCTATTATATCAAACAGCATACTTGGTAATTCAGCAAAAAACTCTTTGAATTTCTTAAACAAATTTGCAGCCTCATCCATAATACCATTCAATGCCGATTTAAATCCATTTGTAATAGCATCGAATAATGCAGTCAATCCATTAATGACAGTCTCGAATGCTCGTGCTACTTCAGTAGTAATGGCTTGTAATAATTTTTTCAATGTCTCTATCGGATTCATCACGCTATTCTCTATATCCGCAATCATTCTTATAACGCTATCTAAAAAACCTAGATCTTTTAAATCTTTTAAGGCATCAAATTTGATATTAGAAAAATCACCAGGTTTTGGAGTTTCAGGTATTTGTAATGATGCTAATTTTGCCTCAGGAGTAGCTAATGGACTAGCTGTATTTTCAGTCAAAGTAGGCAGACCTGCTCCACATGTACATACTGGCATATTAAGATTTGGTACATTAAATGCAGGCATCTCTATACCATTAGGTAGCCCTGGCATACCAGGTAATGCAGGCATCAGCACTGGCACTTCTGGCTTATTCAGTAAAAAATTTACACCTGAAGGCAGATTAATATCAAGATGCATTGCAATAGCTGCGGCAAACGCTTTCGCAAGAATTACATCTATAATGAGTGTTTTTAAATCCAGTACAGTCTTCAATACATCATCTTTGAGATTACCTATATCTTTATTAAACGCACCGAATACCTTATCTTTCATACCATCAAGATCGATATTTTTTAAGTATTGACCTGCTTTTACAAATTCACTAAAAATCTCATCTTTCATCTTGCCAAAATATAATAAATAAAATGACTCTATCTCACCTTCTATCTTTCTGACAAATGATTTAATACTTCTTAATGCTGTTTGCACAACAGGATGATCTTTCATTCCATACGTATTAATTTCAGCATTTAATGATACTGCCGCCAATAATAAATGTCTAATCTTCATATAAACCTAAGCATAGAGTCCTATAAAAAGTTTAATAAACTATAAAAAAATCAGTCGAATAAGATAATTAAGAAAATCTTTCTAGAGTAGAATGATAATAAGAAATTGTAGAGATATAAAAAATCAAATTTTAAAGTTGCAGCAAGTAAAATTTAAATTATTCTTGAGAGTCAACTACAATAATTTCACATTCTTCACATTTATTCAATAAATCCTCATATTTATCTTTGAAAGCTTTTAATTTCATAAACTCACTTTCTAACATCTGCATTTTCTTCCATAACTCATCTTTCTTAGATTGAGTTCTAGCCGTAGAGTGCTTTTCGCATGCATCCATATTTTCGCGTAAGGATTTATCGTATGCTGCTTGAAAAGCTTTTATTGTATTGAACTTAAATTCTTTTTCCATTTCGATTAGCATATTCTCTACCTGCTGCTCTGTCTCAGACAATTCTTTATTTTCTTTATTTTCAGATGCTACTATAGGTTTTACTATAGAAACCTCTTCTGATGACATATCACCGAACACTACACTCATTAACATTATTGAAAAAATTTTATTCATTTTTTTCCTTTCGTAATTAAGTAAAACAAAAAAAGATTAATAATAGATAAACATACTTAGATCTTTTTTTAGTATATGCAAGAACATTGAGAGATAGTATTTTGCAATTTTTTATACTTGATTAGAGTTGCACATAAAGGATATATAATAACTTCATTATATTATTTTAATAATCACTCAATCTACGAGCCACATTATCTATTAGTGCTTTTAATGATAAAATTACAAACAATTCCTTTTCTATCTGTTTATATTCATTAGGAATATTTTTTCTATATTCATTTAATATATCTAATAAGTATGTACGTCTCTGTCTAGCTTTGAGTAATACTTTAGAATCTTTTTTATTTATATCAATTATTATTTTATTGTGAAAAATTTGATATAACAAAGATATATATCCAGTAATAAATTTTTTAGAAGTAATATTGTAAACGAAAAATGCTTCTATGTTTTGATCCGACATTTGTATAATATCTTTAAATACTGTTTGATCAGTCTTACAAAAAGTAAAAATATACTTTTGATATTCTGTCGCTGATTTATCTACATCCATAGTAGCATTAACTATATCCACTAATATACATACATTTTGATCATTTAAAGATGCATCTATAGTGGCAGGTGTAACATCTTCAGCATATGATGATAACAGTATTCCAGTAAGAAAAACGAAACTTTTCATTATTTATGATATGCCAGAAGAGTATATAAAATATTAATTCATACAAATGAAAATAATGCTATAATCGAGCATGTACAGTATGAAATATATACGGCAAAATGAGCAACACATCAGACAGATGCTTATAAATAGAAATATCAAGAATATCAATATGGATGAAATTCTAGCAATCGATCAAAAACGCATACAACTACAGCAACATATAGAACAATTACAGCAAGAATTGAATAATATATCAGCTGCTACAACTCAAAATAGAGATATTGAAAAAGCTAAATCTATCAAAGCGCAAATACAAGAGCAGAATATAATTTTTAAAACCATTCAAGAGTCTTTAAAACAATTAATGGACTACATTCCAAATATTATTGCTGATGATGTACCTGTAGGCTCAATCGCTGATGAGAATGTCATTATACATTCATGGCATCCAGATAAAAATACAGCCAATATCTTCATACAAGATGCATATCAGAATGGGCAGCTAGCAGAGATGGAGACGAAGACATCTCATACTCAGTCAGCGTTCAACAATCCAACCTCGACATATAAAATGCATACAGAAATAGGAGGTGCGTATTTTGATCAAGCTGGAGGTGTACGTATAGCAGGCTCTAGATATTCGATTTTACATAAAGATTTAGCAAAATTACATAGAGCTCTAGCTGCATGGCTGTTAGATGAAAATACTAAAGCAGGATATAATGAAGTAATCGTTCCGTATATCATGAATGCTGAAATTGCTTATGGACAAGGTGTCTTACCAAAGTTTCAAGAAGATTTATTTCAACTGACTAATGGACAGTATCTAATCCCTACAGGAGAATCATCAATTATAGGCATGTTCTTGGATCAACATGTAGATCTATCTAAAGGTCCTATCAAAATTACAGCATATACACCATGTTTCCGTGCTGAAGCAGGCGCTGCAGGTAAAAATACTTCAAATATGATTAGATTACATCAATTTCATAAGGTAGAGATTGTACAGATAGTCAACGCAGAACATGCTACACAAGCACACGAAGATTTAACCGCGCATGCAGAATCTCTTTTGGAAAAATTAGAACTACCATATAAGCGCATTGTACTCTGCACTGGCGATATGGGATTTCATTCTCATAAAACATACGATTTAGAAGTATTTATGCCTGGTATGAATAAATATGTAGAAATCTCTAGCTGTTCTAATATTCATGAATTTCAATCACGTAGATTAAATATAACAAATAAACAATTACCGTATTTTATTAATGGATCGGCCTTACCAATCGAACGCACATTAGCCGCTATCTTAGAAAACTATCATGATAACGGGAAAATCCTCATTCCAACAGTATTACAATCATATATGCATGCTACTGAAATTCCCTACATACATAACTGAGAATCTATGCTAGACTATTTGATGTCACGTGATTTATTATCGCACTCAAAAGATATAGTATGTGCATATATCTCCAAGCATAGTATAGCTCAGCATGAAATTATGGATATGTTTAATGATATATATACTAAACTGAAAGCAATAGCTAATCATGATGCACAAACAGAACAGAAGCAGACTATTTATGAAGATTATTTGATATGCTTAGAAGATGGTAAGCGTTTAAAAACACTTAAAAGACATTTACATAAAACTTATGGTCTCACCCCAGAACAGTATCGTAAAAAATGGAATCTCCCTGCAGACTATCCAATGGTAGCGCCAAATTATTCCAATAAACGTAAACATATAGCAAAACAGAATAATTTTGGTAAATTAGATAATTAAATTTTTGAATAGATAGAATTCCAAACTCATATGTATTCATGCATCTTAAGGATCGATTCCAGACTCATATTATATTAATACCTCTTACTGATAAAACTCCAATCACTACATATATTTAATATCTCTTACTCTTTAATGATTGTAATACCATCTGATTCTAATCCTTTACTATCTACTTGAGGACATTTTTTCTTCTCTTTAACAGCTTTCAATACATGCTCTATAGCTTGATCTGTATTTTTATAAAAGCATTGATCATTGAATTGTTGTTTACATTTAGAGATAGCTCGCTCTAATCTCATTCTTAAAGCAGCAGGTATTAATTTTGCATCAACATATTCTATATGATTCTTCATGGAATACAAATGCGCCCAATTATATATATCGTATAAACAATTATTCAAAGTATGAGTACGAGTGCTGAAAAAATCTTTCACTTTATTCCATACACCATAAAATTCATAAGATTCAAAAATTTCTTTTGTACGTTTTCTCATAAATTTTAAATCTTCAATTATTTGTAAATGCTTATCTATAGGCATATGCGGATTATTGTCTGTATTTGTACTAATGCTAACCTTACCATGTTCTTTTTTGAGTTTAAACGCTACATCATCAGACTTTTTTAAGTGCTCCAATATTGTCTGTTTATTATGAGTATTATCTATGCCTGTATGAGAAGCTACTTGATCATGAGTACTATCTATGACTTTATGATGAGCGACAGGTAAATCATGAGTATTTTTATCTATGACTTTATGCTTACCATGTTTTTCATTTTTCTGCTTCATTTCATTAGCATGCTGCTGTAGCTTAGTCTCAGTCAATTGGATTGCTTGCTGTACAGATGTTTCAATATTCTCTTTAACCTTCTTCGAGTTATCAATGATATTCTGTTTTATCTCATCCTCTTTTATTTTAAGAGTATCAACATTTTTAGAAATACTCTCTTTTATTTTTTCTGTCACAGATAATTCAGGTACTGTCTCAGCTTCTTTACCTGTCTTAGATTTATAATGTATATCATCAGCTTCATCTTCACGTACTAAAGTCGCATAGTCATTTATATCATATATAGTAGCTTTATTATCCTGTTGCTGCTTCTCATTTTTATTATGTAAGACAATTCTAGTCTTAGCCTGCATGAAGCATATACATAAGATTAATATTTTACTACAATGGTGCATGGAATAGTTATAACAAAAAAGCTTAAAAAAAAGATTATTTTTACTGAATAATTTTACATGCTTTTAATGTTTGCATATGTCTATGAATTTATCTAATGTTTTATATTACTTGATATCATAAGAATCTTGCAAATTATTCTTATACAAGATATTAGATATATTATTAAATAATACTTTTTAAATAACATATTACTCATTATCTGTACTATTAAATAGTATAATTATTGATTGTCATTCTGCTTTTTTCTTATTATGCGTATAATCTTTTTTGGTGCTGGCAGGACTTCTTTTTTCGCCTGTCGTTTATATATAATTACTGGTTTTTTGATTACAGGAGTAATAACTTGAGGTCTACGATAGATCACAATTTGTTTTGCACGTGGGTTTTGGTTTGATTGCACTGTGGATTGCATAATGATTGCAGTATTCGCTGACTTAGCATTCTGTATATCAGAGGGTGTCTTCTGCGTATTCGC
The DNA here is from genome assembly GCA_964563095.1 of uncultured Rickettsiales bacterium. Lineage (GTDB taxonomy): Bacteria > Pseudomonadota > Alphaproteobacteria > CAJXXZ01 > CAZLVD01 > CAZLVD01. The sequence goes on along the minus strand of CAZLVD010000002.1, from coordinate 73,302 downwards.
TGACTCTACTTTGTCCGTCATTTTCACATCAGTTTTCAGTATCTCTGATGACTCTACTGGTTTAGTTTTGTTACTCAATATTGTTGTAGCTTCAGACATGGCAGCATTATTTTTAGTTGCAATTTGTTCTTGTGTTATTTGATATGATTGTAAAAATTCCTCTTGATAGCTAGTCATAATTTTTTTATTTGTATTAAAATTTTTTAGCTTTATAGTCTTTTTAGCTTTATTCTGAATAAATTGAGCTTTATCTTTTACATCATACTGTATATAAGTACCTTGAGTAATAGCATTGAATATAATTTCATGAAAAAAATTGGCTACTTGCTGCTGCACTACAATGTCTGCATCTTGCATAGGATATTCTTCTCGTACTTCATTCAAAGCATCGATAATCACTTGAGGCATATGCTCGCTTAATTGCTCTAATGCATGTTTTTTATCTTCTGGAGTACCATAAAATAAAATACCTAAATCAAATTTGACTACAGCAGGCTGAGTATTGTTTTTCACTGCAAGTCCAAGCTCTGCAAAAGCTAACTCATAATACATTTGAGCTACTCGTTCAATAATACTATTTATTTTATATGTACTGTTTTTTGCTTTGCCTACGATATCTTTTTGCCTATTGTATTTCGACATGTACGTATCTAGATATTTCTCAATAACATCCTGATTAAAACCATACAATGCATATGTTATTAATAATAAATACTTCATAGTGTGACTTTAAGATAATATTATTAATATTTTGTCAATCTTCTTTTAAAAGGACTATCGTATATATAATTTGTACTGAGCAAAATGCTCTACAGCACTATGACATTATTTATCAACTTTTTTAGACATAACTGTATATATTTTATACTATATTTGCTCATAATAGACATACACATGACAACGATAAGATAGACAGGATATGATATTTATAAAACATCTAAATTTATATCTGCAGTAGAAGCTGAGATATCGTAACATAAAAGAAATTTAGCTCTTAGAAAATCAAACTTATGCTCAGCATGTGCTTTAGATACTGGCTTCCTATGACTCAGAGGTAATGCAGTATAAGTACCAGATACAATAGCTTCATTTATAATACTATTTAATAACTGCACAGCTGTAATATCACTTGCACCATCTAATGTGCGCTGTAATTCAGGTAATAAATTAGGAATAGATTGCATTAACCATATTTTCAACAGATTGTCTAAATCTATTTGCACTGCATCAGAATATGACTGCAAGTATGCCGTAGCAGCTTTACGTTTATCATTTGATATTTTATTAAGAGTAGATAATTCTGCTTCTACATTCTTCGCTCTGTCACTAAGAGGAGTTTGATGAGCTAATCTCATTAATTGCGTGCGGCCTAATAAATCGCCGTTTTTTTTCATTTGATTGTCCGGACATTTTACATCTCTAGCAGCATAAAAGAAGTCATATACAAGCAATGAAAAGAGTTTTATAATACTCTCTATTCTAGCTTCTCTCGCATGATTTTTGATAATCTGACCAGCTGGAATTTTCTCATTAAAGCGCTCAATCAACTTTCGATCTGTAATGTACATATCTAATAAATGTTTGGTAAGTATAAGGTCACGCAATAATACATTTCTTGAAGCATTTGATAATTGTTTTTTCTGAACGTAATCTATTAACGTTTGTCTATCTTGTACAGAACAATTATAATTATTCTCTTTGCAATATTTATCTATTACCTGATTCATATCTAATACATCATTTTTAACAGAAGTAGGTATTACAATATCACTATTACTACGTTTACGAGTTTGATCCGTTTGCGTCAAATTATTTGAAGTGTTTTGTCGTGCTATAGTTGGCGTGCTATTCGCTCTAGGTCTAGTTACATCCTTTTGATCTTGTACAGTCTGAGAATCAGATGTGCTATTTCCAGCTGATTTTAAATTACTTGCTGCATTTTTTCTTACTAAAGTAGATGTATCATCCTGTTTAGCTGCAGGCTTTTTTATTTCTGTAGTATTCTGAGGTATATTATTTTGTGAATTAGTTACAGGACTGTAACATAGTATAGAGCTCATTATCAAAACTTTATAGTTCATATCTAATTCATAACAATAAAACTTTAACAAACTGTTAATGGATAATCATCTAGAGTATATTAAATTTCGAAATTTCATTACATAATTTTATTTTAGCTACAGCAAAATCAAGAGGTTGCTCAATTCTTTTCATACTTTGCCCTTGAGTCAATTCTATTTTATTTTGATTAATAACATCATCAGCAATATGCGCTATAAATTGCTGAATATTGAATGCTTTATTATTATAAGTCCCCTTGATGATCTTACGCGCTTGTTCATGTAACGCTTGATCTATCGATTCTAAAAAAAATTCTGAAAATTTTACATTCACTTCATCTGCGACTTTCATTATATTCGCTATAGTCTCTTTCTGTGCAGCCGTAGGAGCTTTAGCATGTAATATATTCAGAGTATTTGTATTATTGAACATTCTCCCATACTCATCCAATTTTAACGATTGCTGTTTATTAAATTGCTTAAAAGTAATATCTAATGCATCACCTTGTAATAATAATTCATGAAGCACTACATTATTTTTATCTAACTGTATTTGCTCTGTACTATGTATCATATCATATAACATTAACGCTATCAGTTTATTAAGCCCATTAAGTTTTTGCTCTTTAGTAGCATTTTTGAGAGCATTCAACGAGTTATCAAACTTATATTGCTTTACATATGCTTTTATAGCTTTTTTCATAAGAAACATTGACTGCGCTAACATTTTTTTCCGATCTATACTATGAGATGAATGTTCTAAATAGGTTAAGATATCTTTTTGCGTTTGCTTATCAGCCTTGAGATCTTGTAATATTTTTTGCAATAACTTCTTCTCTTTAGATGTCAATGTGCTTGGATTCTGTTGAGTAAGCTTAGAGTCTAATGCATTACTGAGTGTTTCTAATCCATTTGGTTTTTTATTATCTGCGATCATTGTTAGCATACTAAATAACATGTATATACGTTTCATATCTTCTTTTAACAAAAAAAACTTAATGTTGTGTCAATATTCTTAATAAAATATATATAATTTTTCAAGCAATAAATCACACTGTGCAATATTGTAGTGAATGAATCTTATAGCGATATGTTTATTATAGCCTGCTTTTGAAGCATAATACTTAAAATCTGCATAACTACTAGGATAATAAACGTTTGTATAATATTATTCTGATCTATCATATTGGATCATTGATATAAAAGTCATTGTATATCATCAAACTCTTGTACAATCATGCTACTCTAATTAACCATATTATTATCCTAGATCTTTTATATAAAATTTTCTGCGATATATTGGGATAATGAATGCAAACTTAGCGCGTGTAGAGTATAATTCCGCATACTGTTTTTACATTTCTTACATTGCATTGCATCAATCTTATACTTATATTCATGATGTAGATCTATAGTACTAACAAGATATTATAAGTAGCTATATAGAGAATGCAAAAAGCAGATAAAAAGAGTATCAAAATATATATGTCTTTATATGAGTATGAATATCATAGGATACATTATTGATTATAATAAGATAACTCTTTCTGATATACATCATCATCGGATTCAATAATAGTATTATCCTCATCATCTTTAATATGCTCATCGCCGCTCTGCTTTATTTTAATCGTATCAAGTTTCACATGATGATTTTGTTCCTCTACAGGATATCTCTGAATAATTTTTACATTTGCAGCTTCATATGCCTCCAATTCATTTTTCACTTTGATATGAGGAGTATCATCTGTTACACTATACTCCTTAGTAATTATTGGGACTTTCATCTCTTTGACAGCAGTTAAAATGATAGTAATTAAATATATTTCAATATTTTTTAATAACATTTTATCGAGCTCATCATGCTTCTTTACTACTTTTCTAGTTAAGTCAGCTATATTCTCATTCTTAAATTCACGAGGTAATTCCTGTAGAATAGCTCGCAATACTAAAGTACCTCTGTGCTTTTTATTCTTATTATCAAATACTGTCAAATCTTTATAAAGCTGATAATCTTTTAATGTCATATGTGATAGTACATATATTTCTTCATCTGTTAATACTCTTGTTGGATCTAAAGATTTATCATCTGTACCTTTATGCGTTTGCCCATAGCACATTTCTAATACATGATAAGATATATATCTAGACATACGATTAATAAGAATTCTTGCATCATTATCTTCATTTACTTTTACATATAGATGATTCCAAAGCTTTACAAAATTTCTTGTATCATGTTTAGACCAAAATTTCTTTAATCTTTTTGTAAGATCTCCATCTTTTTGTTGTAGCTTAGTAACTCTTTCAGCAGCTGTCAAAGATAAAATCTCCTCTTGCCGAGCATTCATCCCTAATAATATACATAATAAACTTGTTTTTACTGTGATCATACAAGAAATGTAAAAGAATTTCATTAACAAATTGCTAATATGTATAGTTGATTAGGGTTTTTGAATAATAATACATATACATCTGCTATAATTATTACATATCAAATCTCACAGCTATCATCCATATACCATCATAATCATAAACATCACAGCTATCTCATATCAGACCGCACAGAGCATATCAGAGAGTGCAGATCATATCTCGCATACTCATAATATCATCACAAATACATATTAGATCATGAACATAGACATATATAAATTTTAATCACTATTTATTTCTTAACATCAGCTTTAGACTCTGTTTCCTTCAAAGCAGCTTTCATTTCATGAGCAGGAACTACATCATATTCTAATGGACTCATTGAGAAACTACCTCTACCTTGTGTCATTGATCTGAGATCACTCACATATCCAAATAATTTCGCTAATGGAACTTTTGCCTGTACCGCAACATATCCTCCTAATAAGTAATCTGTATCCTCTGTAACACCTCTGCGACTAGATAAATCACCAATAATAGCACCCTGATAATCACCAGGTACACGTACCTCTACCTGCATGATAGGCTCCATGAGTATAGGATTTGATAATTTCATAGCTTCTCTAAAGGCATATTTAGCTGCTAATTCGAATGTAAGCGCATCTGAGTCAACTTCATGGAATGCACCGTTAGTCAAAGTAACACGTAAATCAATCACAGGATATCCTCCCAATGCACCAGATTGAATTGATGCTTCGATACCTTTACGCACACCAATAATGTAGCTAGCAGGCAAGATACCACATGTAATTGTGTCTTTAAATTCAAATCCAGCACCTTTTTCTAGTGGTTCAAAGATCAAATTCACCTTAGCATACTGACCCTTACCGCCGCTCTGCTTCTTATGTGTATATTCATGTTCGATTCTATTACCAAATTTCTCACGATACGACACATTAGGCTGTCCTATGTTGACTTTAATATTAAATTCTGCACGGAGTCTATCAGCAATAATATTTAAATGTAATTCACCCATACCTTTTAAGATACATTGGTTAGTTTCTGGATCTACGATACATTTTAACGATGGATCTTCACCGGTCAATTTCGCTAATGCAATGGCTAACTTATCATTATCAGCAGTATGTACAGCTTCGATAGACATTTCAATTACAGGTTCAGGGAAATCCATTTTTTCCAAGTATATTGGCTTGTCTGAGCTACATAATGTATCACCTGTAGTAGTTTTCTTAAGAGCACATAACGCCACTACTCTACCAGCTGTAGCTTTACTAATATCCTCACGACGTTTAGAATACATCACGACAATTCTACCAACGCGCTCTTTTTCTCCGCTAATACTGTTATATATAGTATCGCCTGTTTCGATAGTACCTGAATAGATTCTGATATATGTTAGTGAACCTATATGCTTATCATGAACAATCTTGAATGCCATGGCTGAAAATGATTCAGTATCTAATGGTTTTCTTGTGATCTCTTCACCTGTGGATACCAATGTACATTTTGTATCAGGCTTATCTAATGGAGATGGTAAGAAATCCACTACACAGTCTAATAATAATTGTACACCAACGTTTTTGAATGAAGCACCGCATAGCACAGGTACAAAATCAAATTTCAATACACCATAACGAATGCAACGCTTGATCTCATCGATAGTAATTTCTTGACCATTACAATGCTTTTCGAAAATCTGATCATCCTGTAATGAAATAATATCCAACAATTCAGCACGATATTTCTTTGCTTGCTCTAGATACTCTGCTGGAATCTCTTCGATCTCATATTCTGCACCTAATGTAGCTGATTTCCAAATAATCTTTTTCATAGTCATGATATCGATTACAGCATTAAAGTCCTTCTCAATACCTACTGGCATATGCATTACTACAGGAGTACAACCTAAACGAGACTTAATTTGATCCACGCATTTATAAAAATCCGCACCAATTCTATCCATTTTGTTTACATAGCAAATACGAGGCACGCGATACTTGTTAGCCTGTACCCATACAGTTTCTGACTGAGGCTCAACACCAGCTACGCTATCAAATACTATTACAGCACCATCTAACACGCGTAATGAACGTTCAACTTCAATGGTAAAATCCACGTGACCAGGAGTATCAATAATTGTAATATCAGTACCCTTCCAGTTACATTCTATAGCAGCTGACTGAATAGTAATACCTCTAGCACGTTCTTGTTCCATGGTATCCATAGTTGTATTACCATCATGAACTTCTCCAATGCTGTTAATTACACCTGTATAAAATAAAATTCTTTCTGTTGTTGTGGTCTTACCTGCGTCAATATGTGCAGAGATACCAATATTACGTCTATTACGTAAAGATTCATTCGACATAAAATGAGTTTAGCATAAAAAACCATATAATAAAATATTTTCTCATACAGATGATTATTGATATGCACGTTAATTATAAATAACTGATCTTAGTACAGAGCATACATGTCGAATCATCTATCTTTGCTAGCAAGTCACACTCGCATTTGATTATCATATAGAGATACATTATGAGATAGGCATGATATTATATTTCATGTTCAGTTTTTAGATAATGTGGATGAATACTATACATAGGCTGTAAATCATCTGTATCATACTGATCGTTTCTCTTACAAATTTTATACATAGCATGTAGCAATGTTGTATTATTTGGCCATTCAAGAAATTTCTCTAGATCGATATAATCGCGTGAGTCATGTAATTTCATATTGGCATTCCAGTCTAAATATGTAGTCCAAGGCTTTGAAAAATCTATCTCACTCAATTCCATCAGCTTCAATTCATCATTATAATTTAGTAAAATTAAACGTGTACCTGTACCTACAACTATTTGCAAATCAGAAATCACAGCGCATTCCTTAATCATTTCAAATAATGTACAGGATTTAAATTTTATATCATACATTATTGCGAGTACTCTAGCTGCTAATAATATAAAACGTAAATTGGTAAAAGATCCTGGACCTCTCATAACATATATCTCACATGGAATTTCAGTTTGAAATAACATTTGATAATCTGTAAAGAAAAATCTATTATCAGTACCAGTTAATATGTCCATATTAGTATCTGTAGCTTTACCTAAAATATACCCATTTTCAACAGATGCAATTAATAAAACAGAATCTGACATGCAGATATGATATATATTATAAGCAGTATGTCAAGTCAATTACTTAAATATACTATCTTTACTAATTATGAAATTATAAAAACAGGCACTATAGGATTTGAACCTATGACCAATTGATTAAGAGTCAACTGCTCTACCACTGAGCTAAGTGCCCAAGAAGATTATAACTTTTATTTCTTTTGTTTGCAATATCACTTATTCATATTTTATTTATTTTATTCAGTATTTTTATGTTATACTGCGAAGAGGTTATAATAAATGAAAATGTTATTATTGTTAGCAGCATTAACTGCAAGTTATACAGAAGCCAAAATACAAGCTAAAAAAGCTGAAATAAAAAATGATAAATCAGAAGATTCAGAAGATGAAAACGCAACAATACTCGCTACAGTATTCGGCACGAAAATTAAATCTACAGATGTAGATATGGCTCTAGGAATGTATCTACAGCAAATGCAAATACAACCTAAGAGCGAAGAAGAGCTAAATAAATACAGAAAAAAAGCTCTACAAGAAGTAATCTCAAATACTATGATCAGACATAAGCATCCAGAATTAGAACAAGATAATACTGTGCAGCAGATGCTTTCATCTATGATTGCACAAACATACATAAGTAAACAAGCGCAAACATTGCTAGCTGAAAAAGATGTATTAGAAGCTTACTATTATGATGTATATCTAAAAGAATTAGATTTACCTATGTTATATTCTGCAATTTCATGCGGATTTGAAACAGAAGCACAGGCTCAAGAAGCTTTAAATATGATTTCAGATGGTAAAACTCCAGAAGCAGCAATCGCGGCTATCAATAAAAAATATACTACAAAATATACTTTTAAAGAGATTGATGTCAAGCAGAATGAAGAGGGAAATAATAGCCCTACAATCTTCAATTTGAACGCGGCTCATCCAGTAATATACGCCTTATCTCAATATAAAACACCTATTTCAAACACTGTACATAATGCTGTTATTACATTGAAGACAGAGATAAATAATAAAGCTAAGAAAAAACATACACCTTATGTAATATTATTTATCAAAGATGTGACATTGGGTGCAATAGATGATTTTCAAACATATAATCATGATAAAATGTCTCAAGGTATCGCTATGAAAAAAATTACTACCGCTATTAATGCTGATGTAGAAAAATACAAGAAATCAGGCGAAATCGAAATCCATAATAATAAGAAATAATGATATATGATGAGCGCAATCCATAATAATAAGAAATAATGATATATTATGAGCGCAATCAATAATAATAAGAAATAATAATATATGATGAGCGAAATTTTTACGGTTTTACGGTTTCTACATAATGATATATCTACAGTATTCTTTGCTTCATGTAAAATAATATAACTCACATATATTGCTAAAGTGCACAAATATTCTTATCTATACTCACGCATTACATGCTAAAGTGCACAAATATTCTTATCTATACTCACGCATTACATAACATATTCCTCAAACAGCGATATACAATTCAGTGCCCTGTTGAAGCGATAGTATATTATATACTCTGCAATGCATCAATATCTATCTACGTCACTCACTCAGCGTCCAATGATAGTGATAGTGTATTATTTGTATATGTCGCAAAATCTATACTCCAAAATCCTACCAGAAACCAGAATCTTTGATAATCCACTCCTCGACAGCAAAAATCCTACCAGAATCTTTGATAATCCACAATTATACCTGCGACACCCTGATACCATGCGATACCTATGAAAAATGCTGATGATTCCGTTCTATACAATGCGACTAATAACGAGCAGTCTTTATAACATTTGACTTTTTCCCATTTTTCCTGCCGTATATCATGCCATTTCACTCCTGCACCGCATCGAGCTTTAAATGTTACATTTAAAATATCAAAAATAAATATAGTTGATAATGCGCTATATACACCATTATAGCCAAAAATAGGATTACCATTGCTCCAGTCTACCCTTTGATAAAAAGATGTAGAGAATACTATACCGGTCCGTACATTAAATATATCTAACATATAACCTATATCAATATTCGGTATATGTAATGTAGCAATCCATGCTTTTTTCTTCACATCATGATTATGACCTTGATCATCGGTTTCTTGCAATTTCTTACCATCCGCTCCTAGTACAGTATACTCCTTGCCAAGCCAACCTCCAGCTTTCAAACTCACACCTGCTATAAAACCTTCAGGTATTTCTAATGCATTAACTAGCATAACAGTAGTCAATAATGTGTGTATAATATTCATGTTCTTTAGAATAATGCATAAGATGTAAATTTTTGGTATATTTTGCTCTTCTTATTAGAAAATTACTTTTTATTATACTATAATCAAACTATGAAAAAAACTTTGTTGTACTCATTATGTCTCATGATAAATAGTGAAATAGCGCAAGAGGAGCAAACTATTGATCAAACGGAGTGTAACGATACAGATCTAAAAACTTTTAAAATTTACATATCTAGAGATCATACATCAGATGATTATATACAACAGAATATTCAGATACTTGCATTGATATGCATAAGCACATTAGCGTGTTATACTAGTATCACACTGTTGAATTCAAAGAGTATCAATCGTAATCAGCAATCTAATATTAAGCCCCTATCATCACATATAGCACCTAAAATTGATCTACTAGAAGCGAGTCGATCTACGTGTCAGCTAGAGCAAATACTTCAACCTAACTCAGATTTTGCAGCTGAATTATTAGCAATGTATAAGTTGTATGATATAGAACATCCGTATAACATAAGATACTCAGAATTACTTACATTAATGAAGAAGCATAACCTCATCAATATTCCTAATACCTTGCATACTATCAAATTGAGTCATCAAAACGCAGAAGGAGAGCTACAATATTTTTCTACTCTAACAAATGTATGCACTATACCTTCAATCGATACAATCCAGCAATTAATTCCGCATCTAACATATAAAACCTTTCAAATACATATATATGAGAATATACATAAAAAAGACAAATCTCAGCAAAGAACAGGTCTAATAAATCATAATAATTACTGCTTTATGAATGCGTCTTTGCAAGCACTTGTGCATTTAGATGTGATGAGAGAACCTTTATTAAATTATTATCCTGATCCAAACGCAATACATTATGATAACTTCATTCATTCTAACTTCAAAACAGATGCAGAATCTAATGTGAGACAACAGACTGAAAAAGACAAACAATGGAAGAATGCGCAAAAGGCTCAATGCATTATATTAGCATATATAGATTTTCTCAGAGCATATATTTGCATGAATGAATATGGAATAAAATATAATAATTTAGACTTAAGCGAGCATAGAGAAGGATTAAAAGCATTACTATATCCAAAATATAAGCAGAATCAGATTGCACAAGATGATGTTGATAAATTTATTGGAGATGTAACACAATGTTTAATGACAATTAACTCTATATATCAATTATTCATGCTAAATCAAAATAAGTTAGAGTATGCGATTCTACCTCTACCGAACGATAATCTGATTAGATCTAATATCAGTATCATTAGCTTGTTACAGATAGAGCCTCTCATTACTAGAAAGATAGTATTCCTAAATACTCAGTGTTTGAATATCAGACATTATAATGGCAAGCAGCAAGATCGCAAGCAGCCTTGGAATTTTCCTGAAATATTACAGATTCCACAGTCAGACGGTAGTCTCAAAGAATATCAATTACATTCTTTCCTTGCAAAAAGCGGCAGCTATAATGGCGGACATTGGATAACATATATATGTAATAGGGCATTGAAACAACGTGATTTTATTCAATACAACGATAACAGCGTTACAGAGCATAAAATCAAGCTGACTGATGTCAACAATACTGTATATACATGCAGACAGAGTAAGATACAGACACCTATAGACCTCATACCACTTACTCCCAATATATTATCCGCTATTTTTGCAATACAATTATTAATCTACGTACAAATTGAAACCTCTATGACATCTCATGAGGTATAGTCTATTATTCACCTGAATCTATCATGCAAGTTTGAATCATACCAAGTATAAATACGCATACAATTCATTATATAAAAGCACAAGACATTATTATGCAGCTCATCATTATTGCAAATCTTTGATCATTACAGCATTCTCATCGTCACAAAACATTATTCTTTCTCTTCTTTATCCGTCACGATAGATACATATGTCAAGGTATCGCCTTCATTTAAATCCATGACCTTCACACCTTGAGTATTTCTTCCTGACATACGTATATCTTTCACAGCACAACGTACCATATTTCCATTCTTAGACAACATGACAATTTCATCATCATCAGTCACCATTAATGCAGTCAATACAGCACCTGTCTTTTTAGTTACATCCATTGTCAAGACACCTTTACCAGCTCTATGCGCACATCTGTAATCCCCGACAGCTGTTCTCTTACCGTAACCATTCACACTAATAGTCAAAATAAACAGCTTATCATTATCTCTTTCAACTTTAATACCACTTACTACATGACCCATAGCATTGGTACCATGCACTTTCTTATCAAGCTCCTCTAAACGAATACCAATCACTCCAGCAGATTCACGACTTTGCATAGAACGTAATTCCTCACATGAGAAACGTATAGCTTTACCATAATTTGTAGTCAAAATGATATCATGATGATTTGAAATAAGCAGAGATGCAATAATTTTCTCATCAGTTGACATGACTTTTTTACCATTTGCAGCAATACGATCAAAAGCCTGCATTTCATTCTTTCTCACATAACCGCTCTCTGTCACGAATACCATACTTGTATCTGTATCTTTATTATCTCTACTTGCAATTGTCGTAATCTTTTCATTAGCTTTATGATCTAGAGGCAATAGATTGATTAATGCTTTACCGATAGCTCCTGTACCTGTTTCCGGCAGACTATATACAGGTAGAGCATACACTTTACCTAATGTAGAGAAGAATAATAGACGAGTATGATTGGTCACATTCAATACTGTCATCGCCATATCATCTGCATGAAATGTAGCCGCTGATTTACCCTTACCTCCACGTTTTTGCACTCTATAATTTTCGATAGGCACACGTTTGATATAACCAGATACACTTAATGTAACTATCATTGGCGCATCTTCAATAGTATCTGCTAATGATAAATCACTATTCTTCTCTGTCATCAAAGTTTTTCTAGGATCTCCAGAAATTTGTATTACCTCATCGAATTCAGTTTTCATCAAAGCGATACGTACTGATCTATCATATAATATATCATTCCATTTCTTAAGTTTATCTGATAATTCATTGAGTTCATTTGTGATTTTATTATTCTCTAAGCGAGTCAATCTATACAATCTTAATTCCGCAATAGCCTTAGCTTGTATACGTGTAAATTTATAAATACCTGACTTAAGATCAACATCTTCAGGTAAGTAATTCAATGATTTTAAGATAGGATGTTCTGAAGTAAGATGCCATTCTAACTCACATAATTTAATTTCCGCATCATTTTGATCATCTGCTTGACGTATACATGGAATAATTCTATCTATATCACTCACAGCAAGAGCTAGACCAAATAATTTATGCATCTGCTCACGAGCTTCTGTAATGAAATGCAATGTACGTCTAATTACAACCTTCTCACGGAAATCTAAGAAAATCTCTAGCAACCGCTTTAAACCAACCTGTATTGGCTGATTATTCAAAATTGTTAGCATATTCATATGAAATGACACTTGCAATTGAGTCTTTGCTAGTAATTTATTAATAAGAGTCTGTTCTGAAGCATGTTTTTTTAGTTCTATTACAACACGTACACCTGATGCTTCACTGCTCTCATCACGTAGATCTGAAATTTCATCTATCTCACCAGTTTTTACTAAATCAGCTATGCTAGTAACAAAATCAGATTTATTTACTTGATATGGTAAGCATGTAATAATGATAGCCTGTCTATTGTCAAGCTCTTCAATATCATAAATACCTCTTAGTACAAACGAACCTTTACCAGTAGTATATGCCTGTTTTAATCCATGAGCATCGCAAATCTCTCCACCTAATGGGAAATCTGGACCAGGTACATATTCCATTAAATCCAATGTAGTTAAGTCAGGATTATCCAGTAATGCCTTGGATGCTTCCAGTACTTCTATCAAGTTATGAGGCGGAATGTTAGTTGTCATACCAACTGCAATACCAGATGCACCATTTACCAACATATGAGGAAAACGTACAGGTAATGCCGCAGGTTCTGTAGTTGTGTTGTCAAAGTTTGATACATAATCTACAGCATGCATATCAGCTGGATGCATCATAAATTGTGTAAAGCGTCTCAATCTAGCTTCTGTATAACGATAAGAAGCAGCAGGGTCGCCATCCATAGAACCAAAGTTACCCTGACCATCAATTAATGTATATCTCATAGTAAAATCTTGCGCTAATCGTACTAACGCATCATATACAGAAGAGTCACCATGTGGATGATATAACTTCAAAGTATCACCAACAGTACCGGCACATTTTCTATATTTATCAGAATAATCATATCCTCCTGTTTTCATCGCATATAAAATACGACGTTGTACAGGCTTTAATCCATCACGAGCATCAGGGAGTGCTCTACTTATAATTACGCTTAACGAATAATCTAAATATGAAGTCTCAAGTTCTCTGGAAAATTCTACTTTTTTAATATCAGACATCTTGAATATTTTAGCATAGATGACATTGCATTGTAAGATGCAGAAAGAGCTATATTAGAAAAAGCCTAAATAATCTATTTCTGATAGTAATTTTACAAAAAAATATAATTGTATATTCGTAAGTATGATATGCATAATTACAAACAGGATCAAGTTGCATTTTTGCACAGAATTTTTCAATGAAAATACATAACTTTAAGCATCTCAAGTCTCATCGAAAATTCTCTAAATTATGTCTATTTTGCAATTTAAAATAACTGATGTATATTCACAAACATGAATTGTATTTCTAGCAGCTTAAAGAGGTTTCAATGAGCGTCGTGCGAATACAAACAATATCATTACAAGGTATGGATGTAATTACAGTAGATGTAGAAGTACAAATAAGCAATGGATTACCTAGATTTGTAATAGTAGGTCTGCCTGATACAGTAGTCTCTGAAAGTCGTGTAAGAGTTATGAGTGCATTAAATTTTTGCCTACCACCTAAGAATATTGTAGTAAATTTACTACCAGCACATATTCGTAAAGAAGGCAGTCATTATGATTTACCTATAGCTTTATGTTTATTAGTCGCATTAGATATCATTCCTGAAGCTACATTACATCATTATATTGCTATCGGCGGTTTAGCTCTTGATGGATCGATAGTATCGGTATGCGGTACATTACCGGCAGCTATACATGCCAATGCTTTAGGGAAAGGACTCATTTGTCCAAAAGATTGCCTCGATGCTGCTATATTATCCGGGATAGCAAATAAAATACTAGCTCCCACGAATCTGCTAGAGTTGATTAATTATTTTAAAGATACAGGCAGTCTATTAACTAATGAAAATTACCATCTGCAGAACGAAAGTATTGATAATGAGTTACATCAGCAGTCACAAAAGCAATTATCCTCACAAGATAATAAAATATCACTAATCAAACACTCTACAGAAACAAAATGTGCAAATTGGACTAGCATACAAGGACAAGAAAGCGCTAAACGAGCAGCTATTATAGCATTAGCTGGAGGTCATCATTTGCTACTCATAGGTTCACCAGGATCAGGTAAAAGCATGATAGCCAAAAGTATGTGTAATTTACTGCCAAAATTAGATATAGAAACAGCATTAGAAACAACAATCATACATAATTTACGTAATAATATAAATAAATTACTGAGTATACCCCCTTTTCGAGAACCACATCACGGCGCGTCTATGCCTGCATTGATAGGAGGCGGTACGAGAGTATTACCAGGTGAAATATCATTAGCTAACGGTGGTATATTATTTATGGATGAATTTCCTGAATTTAACAGACAAGTATTAGATAGCTTACGAGAACCTATGGAAACAGGAATTGTTGTAATATCCAGAGCAAATGGTACTACAAAATATCCTGCAAAATTCCAATTAGTAGCCGCTATGAATCCATGCAGATGCGGTACCAGTGATGATAAAATTTGCGCTGTAGGTGTGCGCTGTAGACAGATGTATATGTCACGTATCTCAGGTCCATTATTAGACAGATTTGATCTATGCGCTAGAACAAAAAAACTTTTACCATGGGAATTAGTGAATCATAAAGAATCCTGTAGAACGAATGAAATATATAATCTAGATCAGCTTAATACACAGCAAGCTCAAAAACTTGTACAACTGACTCGCGAGATACAACTGGAACGACAAAACTGTCTTAATATCAATTTAGATAATCAAACAGTCAATAATATGCTTGATGAAAAAGATCATGAATTTCTCAAAGGTCTTTGCGCTAAATATGATTTATCTGGTCGTGGTTACTACAGAATGTTACGAGTAGCACGTACCATAGAAGATGTAAATATTGCTTTATCTCGATTAAATCAAATAGAGCACAGACAGACACAAAATCTGTCCAGAGAGTCGATTCTAGAAGCTGTCAGTTATCGTATACATGGGCGCGAGTGAGCATGTGTGAGTGACGATATATGGTGAATGCTGGTGGATGGATGAGATGGATGAGAGTCTGGGTAAGTGCTGGTGGATGGATGAGATGGATGAGAGTCTGGGTAAGTGCTGATGTATAGTGCAAGAATACGCGAGTAATATTGTCAAGATTGTCTTATTGAAGAATGTCTATGTCATCTCTTCAGCACATATTGTCCATTTATACATCTCCTTTTATCTCTGACCATTATCTGATAGCTATACATCTCCTCACATTATCACTGAAAAGCATACAAGTATTAGCCGAGTACTCATACATTAGCCGATCATTGATGATACTTGAAAATCGCCATATATGATATCATATCTGATCGCTATACATCTCCTTTTACCTCTGATCATTATCTGATAATCATGCTTCATATACATTAGCCGATCATTGATGATACTTGAAAATCGCCATATATGATATCATATCTGATCGCTATACATCTCCTTTTACCTCTGATCATTATCTGATAATCATGCTATATCTACCTGATCATCGCTATACATCTCCATTTATTCTGAAAATTGCAAATACGGGATTTTTCTAAAACAAGCTCCCGCAGACTTGTGAATAGCTAAGCAACCATTCTTGATGCACAGCATGTCGCAAGATTACGAACAGGTGCACCTGTATATGCATTTAAGTTTGCATTTATTTATACGCGTTATGGTGCGCGATCCAGATAAACAGCCGATCCTTCATGTTACGTCAATCCTAATACATCCCCTCCGTGGAGATGCTGGGTTCCGCCCCCAGGTCCGTCAACAGTATCTATCGCCCTTTATTATCATAGTCACATAGAGTATATGTAACGCAAAATTATATCATACAAATGCAGTATCTGTAAATGTAACGCAAAATTATATCATACAAAGCCACACAATCTGCTCATGTTCAAAAAATCATAGTCACATAGAGTATATGTAACGCAAAATTATATCATACAAAGACACACAATCTGCTCATGTTCAAAAAATCATAGTCACATAGAGTATATGTAACGCAAAATTATATCATACAAAGCCACACAATCTGCTCATGTTCAAAAATCTTTCCTGCTGATATGCAATATAGTCTGCTCTGCAATGGCACGCATGTAGTCATCTATCAAAAAACATATGATGAAGCGTTAGATATTAATGCACAATGTTATTCAAGAATCTTTACAAAAATCTCTCTATCTGATATATTGCATCATGTCGCTAAATTATACAATTCATTGTATTAACGCGAGTGCTGGATCAGGTAAAACTACACATTTGGTGAATCAAATCTTGACAGAAGCATCAAAGACTCAATCTTTTGAACATATTCTCTGTTTAACTTTCAGTAATGCAGCAGCTCAAGAACTTATGAATCGTATTTTCAAACATAATATAAAATTGACCAAGCCATATAAATGGAATCATAATTTAGCCTGTACATTACACGCTTTTTGCTTGACTTTATTACACTATTATAATCCGCATTATCAAATACTCACACCTCATATGCAGCAAGTCTTATGGACTAAGAGCTTGAATACATGCTCAGATCAATTAGCACATTTATCATATAAACAGCTGAAAATATTAACTAAATATGTATCTGAAACACACATACCAGATGATTTAAAAGATATCTACACACTTATATACAATACTTTTAATCAATATAAAACATATGAATCATTAATTAGCTTCGATGAAATTATTGCCCATACTCAAAATTTGTTAATAAAAGATATGTTGAGTGATGGCTTGTATAATTCTTTATCTCATATTAAATATTTATATATAGATGAAAGTCAGGATTTATCTACTACACAATGGGAAATAATTAATTCTCTTATAAATGAAATCATACAAATCAATCATCTGGAGATTATACTGGTAGGAGATAAGATGCAGTCAATTTATAGCTTTCAAGGCGCTAATCCTCGCAGTTATGAAATCTTTCAAGAAGTACATCATGATATACATCTCATGCATCAATCGCAAAACTATCACAAGCAAAGCATGTCTCATTCTTATCGATATGGATCCAATGTCACTCAGTTAGTAAATAATATTTTTGATCTACAACAAACAACTTTATCTGACACTAAGGATAATATAGAATTTTGGGAACCGGCAGATGATTGGAAAGACAGAATTAGAGATAAAATATTACATGTGATCAATATGCAATCCTCCAGCTCAATAAATCATCAACCACATACATTATCTACACTAACTACTACATGTCTTGATAGCAAGACTATTCAGGCAGAAAAACATGAAGCAGAACATGAAAATCACCGCGGACATCTGCACAAGTATATTGATGAACATATAGGCAATATTGTCAAAAGCACCAAAGAAGATATCAACAATAATCCTGAAAAAACTCATACTATACCAAGCGATTTGAGTCATAATATTAATAATCCAAGTGTACAAATACATTTCAGTGACATTATAATCTTGATACGTAAAAGAAACAAGAGATATTTAGAATTAGCACAAGTATTACGTGCAGCAGGCATACCAGTGTCATATGATGAAAATACCGATATATGCAAGAATATACTATATATTCTATCTAAAATTTTGGCAACTTCTGACAATAACAAATTACCACTATACAATAAAAAGTATACTAATACGCAGAAAAGCGATCAGGTATCAGATATCAATTCGAGCAATTATGCAACAGTAGTAGAACAAGAACATGAATCTATACTCACGAATGATGAAAATACTGACTCAAATTTACTCACAATAGAACAAATATTAGAATTAGCTACTTTAATCAATACTCCATTATCTCTCATACATACAATGCTACAGTATTTAAGATTACAACAAAAAACACAGCATGCGATTTTATTTCAATTATCTAATTTTCTTATATCCCATGGCAATAGCCTTTATGCTTGTAAATTATTCTTTGAAAGCAATCCTCATTTTGATTCATCTTCAGATTCAGCTGTACGCATACAAACCATACATTCTACCAAAGGTATGGAGGCTAATATAATTTTTCTCTGTGATACTATGCAAAATCCTAATTTCGATACGTTATCTCACAATATCACCCGAGAGACTGCATTGGAAGAATATAAAAGATTACTATATGTTGCACTTACTCGCACAAAACAGAGTTTAATTATAGTCAATAATCCAGAAACGTATAAACTATCCAATGATTCATGGTATTCTATGATTAAAACAGGTATGTTAAAGCTCATCGGTAATGATAATTAAAGTCTTTTACTTGTGAATAACCATGAAATTGTTTATAATATATATGAGGTATTTTATGATTAATCCAAAATTTGACCAAGACCATGATATTGATGATGAGTTAGATTCAGAGG
The DNA here is from genome assembly GCA_964563095.1 of uncultured Rickettsiales bacterium. Classification (GTDB taxonomy): domain Bacteria; phylum Pseudomonadota; class Alphaproteobacteria; order CAJXXZ01; family CAZLVD01; genus CAZLVD01. Next base: position 53,668 of record CAZLVD010000002.1, on the reverse strand, counting down.
ACGAATTACATGATGAAATCATAAACGGTACAGAAGACGATCTTGTAGTAGATTTAAAAGATGACGATAATGCATTCGACGATTTATTACACATTGAGAAAAAGCCAGGTAAAGCTCCGAAGAAACCTACAACTAAACAAATAGATGCAGAAGCAGTCATGAAAGATGTAATCACTAAGTTGAAAAAATACGACCATATTACATATAATTTAATTTGTAAATATATTCCTATGAATTTGCGTAAAACAGAGTTTATCAATACAGTTATAGATAAACTTGAAGAGCAAAATATTGATGTCGATATCAATGAGGAGGAATATACAGCAGTAGATGATCTTGTAGGTTCATATTTTAAATCTATGAGTAAAATGCGTTTGCTGACTAAGAATGAAGAAATGGCTGTAGCAAAAAGTATTGTATCAGGTCGAAATACTATGATATACGCTATCTGTGAAAGTCCTGTAGCGCTTTTTGAGGTTCTCACATTTAGATCAAAACTTGAAAATCACGCATTTGAAATCGAAGAATTAGTAGATATAGAAGATAAAGTTTACAAACCTTTCTATGAAGAAACATCTACTGAACTTGTAGCAGCAGAAGTACTGAAAAAACTTAAAGATATAGAAGATTTCTATAATAATGAATATAAAATCGTACGTCAGGAATATTTTGCTAATCTTAACAAGAAAATTACCAATGTTGAATTGCAAACTAGACATTCTGCAGCGCGTAATAAAATGATAGAACTGATTCATGAGCTAAAATTTCATCCAAAGCGTATAGATATGCTGATAGAGAAAATTTACAATCTCTTCGATGATATGTGTTCTATAGATACAAATGTAATATCGCTTGCTACTACATTTGGCTTTGAGAGAATAGCCTTTATTCAGGAATATCAGAACACTTCGTTAATAGACATATTAGAAAAGTATGATAATAACGAATTAGATACAAAAATGAGAGATTTTGTCACTCAAAATTTAGAATTATTTACCAATCACAGAACTACGCTGTATCAGATTTGTGAAAAAACAGGTTTAAATCCTGTGGCATTTAGAAAATTCGTAAAAAACCTAAAACAAGGTGAAAGAGAGTCATCGATCGCTAAGAAAAAAATGATTGAATCTAACTTACGTCTTGTGATTTCTCAAGCTAAAAAATATCTAAATAGAGGTATGAGTTTTATAGATCTAGTGCAAGAAGGCAATATAGGTCTAATACGTGCTGTAGAAAAGTTTGAATACCATCGAGGTTTTAAATTCTCTACTTATGGTATGTGGTGGATTAAACAATCAATGACACGTGCTATAGCCGATCAATCTCGTACAGTACGTATTCCTGTACATATGACAGAAAATGTAAATAAATTATCAAAAATTAGCCGTAAATTCTTCAATGAACATGGATATGAACCTTCATCTGTACAATTAGCCGAATTATCAGGTTTAAGTCTGGATAAAGTGCAAAAGATTCTGAAGATTAATAAAGACCCTGTCAGTCTAGAAATGCCTATTGGTGCTGATGGAGACGGTACTCTTGGTGAATTTGTAAAAGATACCAGTACATTAGATCCTATGCAAGCTGCTATATCATCAGATATCAAACAAGCATTACATTCAGCTATGAAAACTTTAAGTCCTAGAGAAGAGCATGTATTACGTTTGAGATATGGTATAGGTAGTCCGGATAAAACATTGGATGAAGTTGGAGAGAGATTAGGCGTCACACGCGAACGTATACGTCAGATAGAGCAAAATGCAGGTCGTCGTATAGCATCTGATCCGAAACTATCAGCATATTACGATAAAAAAGACTGATGTAGTTATAAGGGAGATACATCGCAAGTCTGTTCAGGGATTAATTAACAGATACACTATTATGGTCAATAAATTCATGGAAGCTGACAGTAAAAATCATTATACTTATATAGGCAAATCAAGCAAAATTCTATATATATTATTAAGCATTTGTAGTTAATATAT